>NZ_JBFRGF010000036.1:0-48056 GCF_052115205.1 Arthrobacter sp. 2RAF6
ATCTGACCACCCAGCCGACCCGGCGCAACCAGGACCACGGAACACCACCGGCAGCAAGGCCGGCAACCCAGTCATGCCCATCAACCGAACCCGGACCAAGATCAGAAACACCCCGCCCCATCAAACCTGACCGGTGGATCGAGGCTTAGAGGGACTCGACGTCCGCCGTTCCGAGCTGCTGCCGGCGAGCCTGGCGGTTCCGCAACCAACGGCGGGCAAGGTCGACTGCGGCCCAGATTCCAGCGAGGGGAGACAGCACGACCACGCCGTAGATGAAGATCATCCATGTCAGGATGGCCAAGGGCTGCTGTGCTCCGCTCAACCAGGACAACCCGCCGAGCAAGCCGAGTGTCCAGAACAAAACCACGCCCACAAGCACTGCTCCCGCTGGAAAATACTCGCTCCTCACAACAGCCATCAGTGTCTCCACCGGCTGCCACCTGCCTTCCATCACCGCGCCCGAATAACTTCAGTATGCATCCGGAAAAACGCCAGATAGGGTCAGCGCGCGGGCGAAGTGACGAACATAACTGCAGCGGGCGTGTCGCCACGGATTTTGGGCTCTATTTGAAGCCTTGGATAGCGGCGTAGTCTGTAAACACACACGGTTGATAGCTGGAAAAATGGCTCCGAAGAACAACCCGAAAAGTGGTTTGGCCAGGGCCCTGCGAAGGGTCTTCGGATTCTTCCTGGTGAGTGCGATTTGCGGCGTACTGGCCGCAGGACTGGTAGTCCCCGGTGTGGCGTCGGCCGGGATGGCCGTCAGCGGTTCGATCCAGTACTTCGACAACCTCCCGGGTGATCTGGTGGTCGACGCGCCGTCGCAGTCCACCAAGGTACTCAGCGCAGACGGAAAGACAATCGCCACCTTTTATGCGGAGAACCGTGTGCGGGTCAGCCTGGACCAGATGTCCCCCTACATCAAGGAGGCGATTGTCGCCGTCGAGGACAGCCGTTTCTACGAGCACGGCGGCATCGACCCCCAAGGGATTCTCCGGGCATTAGTGTCCAATTTCAGCAAGGGCACCAACGAGGGTGCATCGACCCTGACCCAGCAGTACGTGACCAACGTACTCAACGAGTCCCGTTTGGCGGCAGGCCAGACCGGCCAAGTGGTGCTCAGCGGTCAGAAAACGCTGGGTGACAAGGTGCGGGAGATGAAACTCGCCGTCGAACTCGAGAAGAAGTTCACGAAGGACCAGATCCTGGAGGGCTACCTCAATATCGTGTTCTTCAACCGGGACGCGTACGGCATCGAAGCTGCGGCGCAGCACTTCTTCAGCGTTTCCGCCAAGGACCTGAGCCTTCCGCAGGCGGCCCTGCTCGCCGGCCTGGTCAACAGTCCCAGCTACTTCGACCCCTCCGTCCATCCAGACAACGCCATCCAACGCCGCAACCTGGTGCTGTCCGACATGCTCGCTCAGGGCAAGATCCAGCAGGCAGCGTATGCGGCCGCCGTCGCCACCCCCCTCAAACTCAACATCACGCCGGGGAAGCAGGGCTGCGCCGCCGCGAACATTGCCGTGTACTTCTGCGACTACATCTCCCACCTCATCCTCAACGACCCTGCATACGGTGCCAGCGTCACGGACCGGGAACAGCTTCTGTACCGCGGCGGCCTGACGATCACTACCACCTTGGACAGCCGCCTGCAGGCAGTGGCACAGCAGCAGGTCGATGCCACGGCAGGTGCGAACCCGGACAAATGGGGCGCCTCCTTGGTCTCGGTTCAGCCCGGCACGGGCAAGATCCTGGCGATGGCGCAGAACACCGTATTTCTTCCTGAACCCGGAAAATTCGATACCCAGCTGAACTTCAACGTCGATTCAAAGGACGCCAACGGTAATGACCTCAACGGAGCCGGAGGGTTCCAGCCAGGTTCCGCCATGAAGCCGTTCACTTTCACTGAGTGGCTCAACGAGGGCAAGTCCATGACCACAGAGGTGGACGCGTCGCGGAGGGTCTATCCACTCGGATTCCCCTGGAGAGACAGCTGCGGGAAGGTACTGGGCGGCTACAGCACGGCCCAGAAAATCGCCGGCCTTGGTACGGCTGACGACCTCCGCAACAACGACGAGGGCTACTACCGCCCGATGCCCGTCAACTACGGGCTCTACAACTCCATCAACACCGCAACCTTTGCCGAGGCAGCCCAACTGGACTTCTGCGGCATCCAGAAAGTGGTCGATGCGGTGGGTCTCCACAGTGGCGTGGACAACGCACCCGTGAACATGCACCAGTTGGGCAACCTCCTCGGCGGCACTGAAGTATCGCCGCTGGTGATGGCCGACGCCTTTGCTACGTTCGCCAACGACGGCACGTATTGCGCGCCGATCGCCGTTGTGGGCATCACGGATCCATCCGGCGGGAAGCTGCCCGCCCAAGCCAGTTCATGCCACCCGGCCATCAAGCCCGAGGTTGCCCGCGGTGTCAACTCCGTGCTCCAGGACGTCCTGAAACGGGGATCGGGCATCTACATCCAACCGAAAGTCCAGGCCTTGTTCCCTACGGCGGCAAAAACGGGAACGAACAACAGCAACGGCTCCACGTGGGTGGTCGGATACACCACCGGGCTCGCCACGGCGTCCTTCTTCGGCGACACCATGGCAGGACAGAGCCGGGCCGGACAGAACGTCACCATCAACGGCAAGTTCTACACGGCCATTGACGGCTACATGCTGGCCGGTCCACAGTGGGCCAACTACATGACGCAGGTCGCCGGACTGTATCCGGCCGCGGCGTTCCCGGCGCCGCCCGCGTCCATGGCGGGGACACCTTCGCCAACTCCTTCGCGCTGAGCTTCAGAATTCCTGTCCAGTAGCGAAATCCGCGTACCCCCGGCCACCTCGGGGGTACGCGGATTTCCTGTGAGTTTCGGAAGAGTTCGGCTACCCGCAATTGAACCTGTCGTGAACGTTTCCGCGGTGAGGCCCAATCGGCAAGACGGAGACCCTCCCCGCAACAAGAATCATCCGGGGACGCATTCTCGATCGATAAGAACGCAATAGCGAAGGGTCTTATTTTGATGAAGACAGCCAAGAAGAACGGGCTTGCCACGGCAGCGGTCCTGGGGGCCGTGCTCATGGCCGGATCCGCGGTGGCGCCGGCGATGGCCGACGACGCTTCACGCGGCGGCCAGAACGTCCAAGGCCAGCAGGGATCAGACAGCAGCAAGGACCAGGGCCGCCAGGGCGAAACATCGAAGCATGTCTTGTTGCTTTCGGTGGACGGCCTCCACCAGCAGGATCTGGACTTGTACGTGAAGAACCACCCGGCCTCGGCCCTTGCGGCGCTGGTGAACCACGGCACCAGCTACACGCACGCCCAGACTCCCGTGCCTTCGGATTCCTTCCCGGGCATGGTCGGCCAGCTGACCGGCGGCAATCCCGGGACCACAGGCGTCTACTACGACGACACCTTCAACCGGGCACTGCTACCCGCGGGCACAACGGACTGCAAGAACACGGCGCCCGGCGCCGAAGTGGCATTCACCGAAGCCGCGGACAAGAACCAGAACGCGCTCGACGCCGGCCAAGGCTTGCCTGGTCTGCCGGCAAGCATCCTGAACATGACGGGACAGCCCGGCACGCTCCTTGACCCGGCCGCCCTCCCGGTTGACCCGGCCACTTGCAAGCCGGTCTACCCGCACCAGTATTTGAAGGTGAACACGATCTTCGAAGTCGCCAAGAGCGCTGGCCTGACCACGGCGTGGTCGGACAAGCACCCGGCCTACGAAATCCTGAACGGCCCTTCAGGCAAGGGCCTGGACGACCTGTTCACCCCGGAAATCAACAGCAAGGCCACCGCTCCGTTCACCGGCGACTGGACGCAGGACAACGCCGCGACCCAGCAGTACGACGGCTACAAGGTCCAGGCCGTACTGAACGAAATCGACGGCAAGGACCACTCCGGCACCAAGACAGCCGCAGTACCGGGGATCTTCGGGATGAACTTCCAGGCCGTCTCGACGGCACAAAAGCTCCCGACGTCGGACGGCCTCACCGGCGGCTACCTTCAGGGCGGCACCGTTCCCGGGCCGCTCTTGAGCAAGGCCCTGGACTTGGTCAACGCTTCCGTGGGCAAGTTCGAATCCGCACTGGCGGCTTCGGGCCACGCAAAGGACACCACGGTGATCCTTTCTGCCAAGCACGGTCAGTCGCCGATGGACTCTTCGACCCTGTCGAGGGTGCCTGACAGCGCAATCATCGACGGCCTGAACGCGGCGTGGAAGTCTGCACACCCCGGCTCCGCAGACCTCGTGGCGTTCTCCACCGACGACGACATCATGCAGCTGTGGCTTTCGGACCACTCGCAGGCCGCAGCCCAGTTCGCCAAGGACTACCTGGCAGCGCACTCTGCCGCCGGTAACGACATCAACGGAACTGCCAAGACCGTGACAACCTCGGGGTTGAGCAAGGTCTACGCGGGCAGCGAAGTTGCAAACTACTTCGGCACCCAAACCAGCGATGCCCGCTACCCGGACATCCTGGGCATCGCTCAGACCGGCGTGGTTTACACCGGCGGCAAGGCCAAGATCGCCGAACACGGCGGAGCCAGCGCGGACGACCGCGATGTGCCGCTCGTGATCTCCGGCGCCAACGACGAACACGCCCGGACCGTGACCACCGCGGTCGAGACGACGCAGATTGCACCGACCATCCTGAAGACCCTTGGCCTGGATCCGAACATGCTGCAGGCAGTGCAGATCGAGGGGACCAAAACCCTTCCCCAGCGCTGATCCAGCGCGCTTCAAACACTGGAGGGGTTCCACAGCCGGAAGGCCGAGGGGCCCCTCCCTTGTACCCATCCGACCCCGGGCAGTACGAAATGGACCGTTCCGCCGGCTAAGCCCGCATTGGGCTCCACGCCCCGTCTGCTTACAATCAAACGTCAGCAACTACTGAGGGAACCATGAAGAAAATCACCACAACCCTGCTCGCGGCCGGGCTCCTCCTCTCCGCTTCAGCCTGCTCCGCATCGCAGCAGCTAAGCACCGCGGACACCTGCAGCCGGGTCAAGACCGTCATCTCGAACCCCACGAACACCACGGACAAAACGGGAACCATCCGCGTAGCCAACCAGCTCCGCCCGATCGAAGCGGTGTCCTCGGATGAGCTGAAGCCCACCCTGAAGACGCTTGTGGACTACCTGGACGAGTCCTCGAAGGACAACCCGGATACCGCGAAGCTCAATGCCATGAAGAACGATTACCAGAACGCGGGCACCAATTACGGCAAGTACTGCGGCGGCTAAAGGCAGTTTGCATTCCATACCCGAGGGCTGGCCGTGGATGCCCAGCCCTCGGGTGGCCTTCGCAGGTTACAGCGCGGTGTGCTTCCCGAACGGATGGTGGCCCGTGGCCGGCTGTCCGTGGCTGCCCAGCCATTCGGACAGGGCCTCGCGCAGGATCTCGCTGGGCGTGAGGCTAAGCGATTGTGAAGCCGACTCCAGGGCGCGGTCCAGCTCATCAGGGATCTGGAAATCCAAGGGCGAGGGACGGCTGTCTTCCTGCAGCTCGGAAGGCATACCATCGCCTCGCAACAACTTGCCGACGGCTGGCTTCATGTCGTTTTCGGTCCACGCCGATAGGTGCTCGAAATGACTCACATCTCGTGTCATGATTTTCCCTCCCAACAATCAAGCATCCTCCGTTGGAGGGTCGCAGTCACCATCTACGAGTAATTACTCTCTAACTATCGCTGCAATCCCACATCTTGGCGCGGCCACACGGTCATTTCCCCCTTCGGCGGCCCGCCACGCGCTGGAACACGGCCACGATTTTGGGCGGCCCGGGCCGTTTGACGACGCCCAACTGGAGCATCGCCGTAAGGTCGTTAAGGCGCCCGAGGTTGGTGCCTTCCGACAAGACGCGGACGGCCACCGCCGCACCAGCTCCTTGTTGGCTTCATTCATAGGAAGGCCTCCTCCGGATAGGTGGTTCCAGCGCTGGTCGACCGGGTCCGTTCGAAGACCCAGGAGTCGCGGAACGGACCCGGCGCTCACGCTGAGGGTGAGACCGCGACGGACATCGATCAGCGCAGGGCTGGTGCCGTCAGAGTGATCTTAGGGCTTGGGCCGATTCCGGTCTAGGGAATCGGACCCCTGACGTTGCAAAAACTCATCGTCGCAAGAGGTAATCGGCAACCCCAGCCGGATTCGAAAGCCCAAGGAGATGTCCGCCGCGCAGGACATCCGGCTCAAGCCCAAGGCGATCGAGCGCTACCCTGCGCTGGAACTCGAGCGGGAAGAACCGGTCACCCTCACCGCTAAGTACCCTGATGGGCACGGCCGGCCACTCCACGAAGTCGCAGCTCGACGCAAAGACTGCGTTTGCTTCGGGCCGCTGGTACGGTTCCCCCTCGGACGCAACCTCTGGTGGAACGTCATGCAGGAAGTACTCATTCACATCGAACTCTTCGCCGTAACCACCGGCCGCGGCGGCACGCTTGCGCGCGTCCTCCCAGCCCGTGTTGTCCCACCATGCACCTGGGGTCTCGCCTGGGTTGGGAATCATCGCGTTGACGAGGACGATCTCTGCGACGACGGTCCGGGCACCCACCATGGGCGCCGTGAAACCGCCGAGCGATTGCGCAACAAGCACGACGTCGTTCCGGCCACTGATTGCCTCCTCAACCAAACGCGCGTACTCGGGCAGGCCCGCATTTTCGTCGTCCCCCGGAAGATCGACGGCGACAGCATCGTGACCTGCCTGCCGCAAGAGGGGGACGACGCGGCTCCAATACCAGGCTGAGCCTCCTGCTCCGGGCACGAGCACGAACGCGGTCACGAGGCATCACCGGTGAAGTCATCAACATACGGACCACGGTTCGGCGTCGAAGTCATGCCCACATTCTTCCCCAGATCGCGGTGCCCGCAAGGGACCCGCTGCAGATGCCTTGGTCCGGCCTTTCCCTGCAGGAGGCCTAGTGGGAGGATGCCTATAGGTGCTGACCAGAGACGAGAAGGACGGGAAACGACATGTCGACCCAGGAATCCGTGGAAACAGAACGCAAGTACGACGCTGACTTGGAAACGCCCCTTCCCGCGTTCGTGGACATCACCGGCGTCGAACAGGTCGCTGACCCCGCAGATCATCAACTTGAGGCCGTCTACTTCGACACGGACGGCCTCAACCTTGCCAAGCACCGCATCACCTTGCGGCGCCGCACCGGCGGTACGGATTCAGGCTGGCATCTGAAGCTGCCGCCAGACCGGGACACCCGTGTGGAAATCCATGCGCCGCTAGGGCAGCCCGAGACCGTTCCCGAGGAGCTGGCGGAGAGGCTCCTCGTATTCACCCGCAGCGAAGAGCTCAAGCCGGTGGCCCGGATCCATACCCGCCGCACTTTGTATCGCCTGCACGGAAGCGAGGACGTCACCCTAGCCGACTTCGTGGATGACCATGTGACGGCTGAGACCTTGCACCCGATGCAATTGGAGCGGCAATGGCGGGAATGGGAAATCGAACTGGTCCACGGCGATGAAGCCCTGTTTGAGAGCGCGGAGCGCGTTGTGTCAGGGGCCGGCGCAACCCCTTCCGCTCATGCTTCAAAACTGGCCCGTGCGTTCGGGACCGCCTGGCCATCCGCAGTGCCCACACCACCAAGAGCCCGCCCGAAGGGTTCTGCGGGAGACGCAGTGGTTGCCTACATTGCCGCGCAGATCGCTGAAATCACGGCACTGGACTCCGGAGTCCGGCAAGGCGCCGAGGACGCCGTTCACCGCATGCGCTCGGCCGCCCGCAGGCTCCGCTCGACTTTGTCCGCCTACGGCAAGCTCTTCGACGCCGAGGCCGGGGACCAGCTCAAGGCCGAACTGAAATGGCTGACCAAGGTACTGGGCAAGGCCCGGGATGCAGAGGTGCTGCGCGACCGGATCGGGGAATTGCTGAATGACCAACCCGATGGCGTCGTGCCCGCTTCAGCTGCCACCAAGATCAATGACGAACTCGAGGCAGCTTTCAACTCCGGGTACCGTGGGATGCTCCGCTCCTTGGGAACGAAACGCTATTTCCGGCTACTGGACGCGCTTGAGGAATTCCGCGACGGGCCTCCTACAAGACCTCGCGCCGGGAAGAAGGCCCGTCCCGTCACGGCAAAGCTCGCTGCGAAAGCGATCAAGCGGGTGCGCCGGTCCCAGAAGGCGGCGACCCGGCAGGCTGGCGCACAACACGACATGGCATTGCACCAAGTCCGCAAAGATGCGAAGCGGCTGCGGCATGCAGCCGAGGCCCTGCAGGACGTCCACGGTAAACCCGCTGCGAAGTTGGCCCGTCGCGCCCAAAAGATCCAGAAGATCCTAGGAGAGCACCAGGACAGCGTCGTAAGCCGTTCGGTGCTGCTCCGACTCGCAAACGACACTGGCGGATCGGTGGAGGACAACTCGCCTTATGGCCCCCTGCTCGCTGCCGAAGAGCAGCGAGCGGCGGACTCCGGGGCCCGCTATGAAAAGCTCGCCAGGAAGAAGCGCTTGAATCCCCTGTGAGGAACGCAACTGTGAGTGATGGGATTGTGACGGACGGCGCTGGGAGTCAGAGGCTCAGCCTTCGCACTCTACGCAGTAGGCGTGGCCGTTCTTTTCACGGGCAATCTGGGAGCGGTGACGGACGAGGAAACACGAGTAGCACGTGAACTCGTCTTCCTTCTGGGGAACGACCGCAATGATCAGTTCCTCGGCCACGAATTCGCCGCCTGGTACCTCGTTGCCTTCAAAAGCATCGGCCTCGTCCAGCTCCCGTACAACGCTGCGGGCGTCCGGAGCATTGGCAGACTGCAGGGCCTGAAGTGACGTGCTTTGGGATTCCGCGACGTCGGAGCGGAGTTCGTCGTAATCGGTTGCCACCTGGGGTTATCTCTTCTCTTGTGTATTTGCTGGCGAATGTGCAACATACACCATGCAGCTGCTATTCCCCACAATGTGGCGAAAATCGTGTCCCGATCGTCATGACAGCTCCCGACGGCGGCACGCCGCTCGAGCGCCCGATCAGGCCTTACGTCCGCCTTCGCGTCCGACATCGCGGTGGAGGTCGCGGTGGAGGTCGCGGTGGATGTCCGGGTCCAGCCCGTGGCCGGTGGCGAGCTGCGCGAGCAGCTCGCCAAGTTGCGTGATCTGCTCGTCTGTCAGCGGGGCCAGAAGTTCCGCTTCATGCTGCTCGGCAATCCCGCGTAGTTCCCGCAGTACGCGCTTGCCGGCGTCCGTAAGTAGGAGTTCATAGTTCCGCCGGTCCGTGCTGCTGCGTACCCTCTCCACGAGGCCGCGTTCCTGAAGCGAGTCGATGAGTGAGACCACCCGGCTGGGGACGGCGCCGAGCCTGTCCGCGAGGGAGCGCTGGCTCAACCCGGGGGTGCGTCCGAGCAGGCGGATGACACCGGCGTCGCTCGGCGTGAGGCCGATCTCCCGCGTGCGGTCGGCAAAGCGCGACGATGCCACGGCGCCTAGCTGCGACAAGAGAAAAGCGGTCCGTTTCGGCCGGCCCGGTGTGGCTAAGTCCATGGATTCAGAATACATGCTTGACAGAACAATTCTAGAGGTGAACTATTTCAGTAGTGATGCAATTACGAAAGGTTCAGCACGACGAGAAAGGTTCAGCCATGAGTAGTCGTTCGATTCCGGATGAAGGCCGTCCAACCCGTTCAGGCGGCCCACACCCCGGAGTCCTTGCCATCGTCAGCCTGGGCATTTTCCTCGCCAGCCTCATCACGTCCGCAATCCTGACGGGCGGCCAAACGTTCGTCTCGCCCTTTGCCCCGCCGGGGCAAGTGGCCGCGTTCTTCCAGCAAAACGTCGCTGCCACGCGGGTCGGCGGCATGCTCCAATTCGGCTCCGCAGTGCCATTGGGCATCTACGCCGCCACCGTCTACGCCCGGCAGCTCCGGCTCGGCGTGCGCGTTCCCGGACCGGCCATTAGCTTCTTTGGCGGCATCAGCGCAGCGATCTTCCTGATGTTCTCGGGTTCCCTGACCTGGCTGCTCAGCCGGCCCGAAATCACCACGGATGTCATGCTCACCCACGCACTCGCCTTCCTCGCATTCATCAGCGGAGGGGTCGGCTTCGTCATCGGAATCGGCCTCCTCATTGCGGGCATGGCCGTCCCGGCCCTGATCTTGCGCTTCATGCCCTGGTGGCTGG
Source organism: Arthrobacter sp. 2RAF6 (assembly GCF_052115205.1). NCBI lineage: Bacteria > Bacillati > Actinomycetota > Actinomycetes > Micrococcales > Micrococcaceae > Arthrobacter > Arthrobacter sp. 2RAF6. The sequence continues at coordinate 10,129 of NZ_JBFRGF010000036.1, forward strand.
CTTGGACCGGCCTGGTCATTGCCGCGCTATCCGAGTTGAGTTTCCTGTCCATGGCGGTCGAGCCGCTTCAATTCCTGCTCCCTATCGGGCGCTTCGGCGGCCTTCTCTGGCTGGTTGCTGCCGGCTTCCTGCTCCCACGCAACCGGGCTGCCGCGAACCAAGAGCCCGGCGCGCACGGGCCCGGCGCAAGCCGAATAAACGGCACAAGCCAAACGCACGGCCCAAGCCGGACAACGCCATGACGACGGCGGATCCCACCCGGCCGCTGTCCGGCAAGGTCGCGCTCGTCACCGGAGCGAGCCGCGGAATCGGTGCGGAGATCGCAACTGCGCTGGCTGGCGCCGGTGCCGACGTCGTCCTTGCTTCGCGTGACAGTGCCGGCTTGTCCCGGCAGGTCACCGCCATCACTTCGGGCGGCGGGAATGCCGTGGCCATGTCCGTGGATGTGGGCGACGAGGACTCGGTGGAAGCCCTGATGACCCGGATCCAGGACCGCTCCGGCCGGCTCGACGTCGCAGTCAACAACGCCGCAGGCGGCGGCCGGACCCCGGCGCCGCTGGCCGAGTGGGCGAGCGCGGAGTTCGACAGCGCAATCTCGGTCAACCTGCGCGGAGTGTTCCTCTGCCTGAAATACGAAATAGAGCTCATGCTGGAAAGCGGACACGGCGGAGCGATAGTGAACATGTCCTCCACCGCCGGCGAACAAGGCGTCGCCGGCATGAGCGGCTACGTGGCGAGCAAATTCGGCGTCGGCGGCCTGACGCGGGTGGCCGCGCTAGACTACGCTTCCCAGGGGATCCGGGTCAACGCGATCGCTCCCGGCCCCATCCTCACGGAGCGGCTTGCAGGAGCGGGCCAGGCCGCCCAGGACCGCGTTGCGGCGGCCGTCCCGCTGGGCCGGATCGGCTCCACGGCCGATGTTGCTGCGGCGGCCCTCTGGCTTTGCTCGGACCAATCATCGTTCGTCACCGGAACCGTTCTCGCCGTCGACGGCGGCCGGCTGGCAGGAACGCCCGCGTTCAACACCAGCAGGAAGGAAACCCAGCCATGAGTGAACCCCGTTCCCACATCGAAGAGCTCAGTTTTCTCTGGGCAAGAGCCGAACGAAACAATGACGCCGAGGCACTGGACAAGCTGCTGGCGGAAGACTTCACCGCCGTCGGCCCACTGGGATTCGTCCTTACGCGAGTCCAGTGGCTCGAGCGTTATCGCGAAGCAGCCTTCGTCAACGAACAGTTCGAGTGGAACATCAACAGCGTTCGCTCCTACGGCGATTCGGCCGTCCTGATTGGGATCCAGAACCAGAGAGCCGCCTACCGCGGCAATCCCTCCAACGGGAAGTTCCGCGTCACGCAGATCCTGATCCGGCGGGACGAACGGTGGCAGCTCGCAGGCCTGCACCTGTCATCCATGGCACAGCCCGAGGCGGCTGCCAGATAAAGGAAGGCTCGGTGCCAGCTTCGAGACTAGGATGACTGGACGCAGAGGCCGCCTTCCCATCCATGGACCTCCGGTCAACTGCGGAAGCTTGGCTACTGCCTGCGCGACGGGTTATCCGTTCCCTCGCACCTTCCTCAGTACGAAGATGTGATGGAGTACTACAACGACGTTGCTGTTTTCGTGCAGGAAAAGCTCGATTCCCTTGACTGGGACAGCTTGCTTACGGGCCGGCCGTTCACCGTGACTTCGCGCCTAAAAACTCTCGATACCCTGACTCAGAAATTGAACAGGGACCGTCGGTATCCGTTGCCCGCCGTGCAGGACATCGCAGGCGTCCGATTCGAAGCGGAAATGACGCTGGATGAACAGGACGCTGTCGCAGGGGCAATCATGGGGATGTTCAATCAGGATCCCGGATGCATCCACGATCTTCGGTCAGAACCGCACAGTGGATACCGCGCAGTTCACGTCTGGCTCCGCCTCCCAGTCAGGGTGGAGGTCCAAGTCCGCACTCGGATACAGGGACTTTGGGCCAACATGTATGAGTCCGCGGCCGACGTTCTTGGGCGGGAAATCCGTTACGGAGAACTGCCGGCGGATGCCGCCCTGCACGCGCTCATCACGACGATGCAGGACATTTCAGTGACCAAGATCGCTCTGCTGGAGGTGTCACGGAATGAAGTCATCCGGATTGGCGCCCAGACGGCGGCCAACCTTGCAATACTCCGCAGCTTGGAGGCCGAGGGCTTGGACTCTTCATCGGAACAATTCCGGCACGTCCTTGGGCAACTCGAAAAAAGCGATCTTGACGCCGAAGCGGCCCAGAAAGGCATTGATGCGGAAGAAGCCGAAGTCAGAGCCAGCCTTGATGAATGGAAGGGTCTTTTTGATAGCATTCGAGAAGAGAGAGGGTGAGAACCATTTCAGGATTCCTGATTGTGTATAACCGGCGGACCTTCGACCGCCAGGTGACTGAGTTCCCGGGAGCCAACGGGCCCCGCGAGGCGCTCAAGCAGCGACTTCGCCTTGAACGCGAACGCCACGACCAAGAGATCGAAATCGCCTCCTTAAATAGCGACTCCATCGAAACCATCAAGCGAACCCACTCCCGATACTTCACGGGCAAGGAACGCCTCGTAGCCATCTAGGTCAATAGCAAGATAGGGCCAGCCATTGCGCACCGGCTGCCCCCCCCTACTTGTGCGGTGCCAGACCGCAGTTGTTGGATCAGGGAGCCCCCGGCCTAGCCCGATCCGTTCCAGATGCGGCGCCACCACGGTCGCTTGCCAGCAAGTTCCTGGTTCACGGCTTCCTTGGCCGCGTTTGCCTCGGCGGCCGCCGCCCGGCGCTCGCGCCAGCGTTCCAGCTCGACGCCGACGTCGCGGGTTTTCGTGATCACCGGCGGGCCGCCCTGGAGCTGGCGCCGCGCGTCAATGACCCGGGCGTTGAAGTCCTCCACCAGCTCGCGCACCTGCTTTTCCGAGTAGAGGGCGTCAAGCTTCGCATCCAATTCGGCATCCTCGGTGCGGAGCAGAATGGCCTTCGGTCCGAGACCGCTGAGATGCTCGCGCTGGATGAGGCCTTTGACCCACCAATCGGGATCGTAGCGCTCCCCCAGCCCGGGGATCGGCTTGCCTGCGTACTTCAGGTTGTCGAACTTCCCTTGCGCCATGGCGTCGCGGATCAGGTATTCCACCCGGGCGGCGTCGTCCACCTTCTTGCGCTTCTGCCGCTCCTCTTCCTCGGCGGCCTCAAGTTCGGCTTCTTCCTCGGCCGTCATGCCGGTCGCGCGGACATTCCGCAGCTCCATGGCTCGCTCCAGCCGGCGCTTGAACGCACTGTTTTCGCCGTTCACGGTCAATCACCGCCTTCGCTTGCGGAAATCCTGGATCTGCGTCCAAGTATTCCGCAAACGGGACACTGCCGGGATGGCTCTCACGGAACGCGGCCTCTGTTCACGCCCAGCGCAGCTCACTAACCTGACTGGTAACGGCTAGTTCAGGAAGAGGGTCACCATGGACGAACAGGGCATTCTGCACCGCATCCAATCGCTGGTGGAGGAGGAGCGGGAACTCCGGGAGAAGGCAGAAGCGGCCCCGCCGGGTCCTGCACATGCCCCTGACCGCGTAAGACTGGAACGCATCGAACAGGACCTGGATCAGTGCTGGGACCTGCTGCGACAGCGGCGGGCCAAGAGGCAGTACGGGGAGAACCCGAACGAAGCCAAGCCACGGTCCCCAAAACAGGTGGAAGGCTACACCGGCTGAAGCTGCGAGAACACAGGACGACGACGGCGCCTTCCTGGGTGCTGTGGCTGATCCAGCTGCGGTCGCGGTTCACGCTAGACATGATCGTGGCGATCTCTTCGACGCTGCCCGACGTGAAGCTGAGCCGGGAGTCAGACGGCGCCAGGCCCGCACCGTTGGCGACGGCAGTCATCTCAATTGCCGCTTTCGTACCGTCGCGGAACGAGGTGTGCATGTACGGGTTGAGCTGATCAAGGTAGTTGGCACCCTTGCCCGCGCAGACCACGTCGAATGCGCTGGTAGGCGCCCAGTCCAGCAACTCCATGATGACCGCGGGCTGGTCGCCGTAGGCCATCGAATATACGACGCCGGCAGCTTCTGCACGCTTAGCCAGAGCCGGGCCCGCCAACGCGTCGGCTTCAACGGTCACCATGATGAAGGCGAAGGCCCCTTCCGCACGCTTCATGTTGATATCGGCGATGCACGACATGGATGCGTATTTTCCTCTGGGCCACTCAATTTCCCCCTTCGGGCCACTCAATTCGGGAACTTCAACCTCCTAATGGCCGATTCAGCCCGTAGCCTTGCTCACACGCCGGTTATCTCTCTCTCTCGGGTTTGAGACCTGTCCGGTCGCTGGTGCCCGGCCCAATGGACGCCGAGCAGATGTGGAAAGACATCTCTTATTCGAATTGAGGGGATTTCAATGAATATGAAGAAAGCATTGGCCGGACTCGCGCTCACCGGAGCACTGTCCTCCGTCGCCGGAACCGCAGTCGCGGCCACGCAATATCCGGTCGAGGGTGGCCATTGGAATTACGGCTTCAATGGCGTCGGCATTTACTCCGACTACTTCCATGGCTCCCGCTGCCATGGTTCGTCAGTCTGGAACGACTGGGGGAACAACCGCAGCATTGATGTTTCTCCTGGGCAGTGGTCGAATTCTTGGCTCGGCGCAACCCCTTGGACAAACAACAAGTACTACTACCGGGTTTGCTAGCGCGTCAGCCCCGCCAATCCAGTTGAGTTCAGCCCAGTGGGGCCTCGTTCCAGGACCCACTGGGCGAAACTCAACGCTCTGTGAGGAACCGCCGTAAATGCTGAAAATCCTGGTACGAGTCACATCCTTTGGAATTGCTATATTCCTGTCCGTGCTCGCGGGCATATACATACAGACCACTGAAGAGGCGTTTCCGCGCGACGCCGAGTTCAGGGCAAGCCTCGATTTCTCCCAGACTCGGTTGCCCAAAGCCCAAATCATTTCGGAGCTGGACGCGCTTGCGGATGCCTCAGGGCTTCATCTGGCCAAAATAGTGGCCGATCCTGAAGACTTCTACAACGCTCGCTCACTGTATGCATTCGGTAAGGACGCGACCGACACGCCGCGGGTGCTCGAGTGGTTCGACGCCGGGATGCACGGAGAGCTACGCTCCGCCCACGAACTTGGCAGCGCCAACCTCAACGGCCCCTACGTCTATTCAGGGCCAGAGACTGCGGTGGCGCAGCTCAACAAATGGTTCGATGCTCGTGGTGTCAAGAACGCTGTCATCGCCAAGGTCCCCGCCGCGGTGCTCCAGCAGGCGGTATTTTCTACCGGAGCTTGGTTGACGTTTCTGACCTGCCTCGTCCTGCTCATCGCGCTCGTCATCTCGTGGTACGCCCTCCGGGCCCGGGCCCGGTCCCTCAAGCTCTTGTGCGGAGCAACGGCGGCCAAAGTAGTTGGTGAGGACCTTCTTTCGCTCGTCCAGGTCGTGGTTCTCCCCGCAAGCGGGGGCCTTCTCACGGCCCTCGTGGTGGTTGCGGTCCAAGGCAAGGCGTCCTACCTACTGCCGTTCGCCCTCGCGAGCGCGTTCTTCCTAGCCTCGGCTTTGGGTGTGATGCTGCTCTGCGCCCTGATTGCCAGCGCCATGACGTGGCCTTCTGTCTCCGGAATCGCCTCCCGCCAGCCCCCGGAGAAGCACTTCCAGTGGATTAGCGAGGTACTCAAGGGCGCAACACTCGTCCTCGTAACAGTCACGCTGCCGATCGTCGGGGCATCGATCGCCGAAGCGACGAATCTTTCAAACAAAAACGCCCAGTGGGAAGTCCTGAAGAACAATGTCTCGGTCCGGATCAGCACTGGCTCAGAGACTGAATTCGAACGACGGCTAGCGGAAATGCGCGATTTGGCCGTCGCAGCATCCCGCGCCGGCAAGTTGACATTCTCCTATTCCTTCAAACCCGCGAATATCATTTCGCTGAACGAAGGAGCGTCCACCGACCTTGGCGGATATGACGGCACAGTCCTGGTGAACCCTAGCTACTTGAGGGCGATTTCAACCCTCATTGATTCAACGCCCTTACCCGGGAATCCGTTAGGCACTCGTGCAGAGCGGATTTCCCCAGATCAGCTGCCAGCCGCACTCAGGGAGCATCTGGAGGGTCAGTACCCGCTCTGGACCAGGGTGGGCACTCTTGACGGATTCGCGAACGCGTTCAAGACGTACCGCTACACCGGCCACAAGAACTTTCCTGGGTTGCCTCCCAGACTTGGAGAAATGGCCCACTTCGAGAACCCACTCATTGTTCTAGTTGATGATCCGGCAGAAATCTTCGATGACGGCACAATTGGCGCCTTCCTCACCAGCGGAAACCTAACATTCAGCGATGCTCGCTGGGTACGGGATTACCTCGCTGGCCACCCCTTGGGAAACGTCGTCCTTTCGGTGGATCGTATCTCCGACGCTGGCTTGTACAACAGCCAGCTTCAGAACCAGTCTGCAGGCATGAAAACCCTCTCCTTCACGCTGGTCCTGCTGGCCCTGACCATGAGCACTGCCGTCTCGGCGCTCGTCTACGCCGTTACCAAGGGCCGTCGCCACTTCGTACAGCGCACTGCCGGGTGGCCCTGGGCCAAGTCGCTCGCGCGACGGCTCGCATGGGAAGGCACGCTGGCTGTCGTCGTCGCCATCGCGATGTTCCTGGCTCTTGGAGCGGGAAGCGGTGGCGATGCCTGGTGGGCCCTGGCGGCAGTCCCGCTCTACGCGGTCATAAGCGGCCTCCTTCACATCACGTCTGCCAACGGAGTCTTCGCACAACTACTTGCCCGCCGAGTGTAGGCCAACGAAGGTATCGGGGAAGGGAACTCAATGGATATCAAAGCAGAGAACATCACAGTGACCATCGACGGCAAGGACGTTCTCAAGGGACAAAGCGTCCACGCGACCCCCGGGGAAACCCTAGCGTTTGTTGGGCCCAGCGGGTGCGGGAAGACAACCCTCCTCAATGTTCTGGGGCTCCTGCGCCGCGTCGACGGCGGGCAGGTGCACGTCGGGGGCCGGGACGCCACGCGCTGGGACGACCGGCGTCGTCGTCGGTTCTGGCAGCAGCACGCCGCCTTTGTCTTCCAGGATTACGGCCTCATCGATGAAGAATCCGTCGAGTACAACGTTGCCCTCTCGCAGATGCCCATCTTCGGACTTTCGAAGCGCCACAGGGCGGGCATTGAAAGTGCGTTGGACCGGGTGGGACTTGTAGGCCGGGCCCGGGAGAAGGTTTCAACTCTGAGCGGCGGCGAGAAACAACGCGTCGGCCTAGCCCGGGCAATGTTCCGCTCCGCCGACGTCATCTTTGCGGACGAGCCGACCGCGTCCCTCGACCTCGACAACCGCAATCTCGTGACACGCTTCCTGCAGGAAGAGGCCGCCCGCGGCGCCGCCGTCATCATAGCCACCCATGACGAGGCGCTCATCAAGGCATGCGACGTGTCGCTCCGACTTGGCTCTGCGGTCGAGGCGAATCCGCGGCCGGCCAAGCCGGTGGAGGGCTACAGCGACTGAACGAAGAGCCGTACTACAGCGCCGACCAACCGCCGTCGGACGCGAGGATGGCCCCGTTGACGTTGGTGCCGTCGTCGCTGAGCAGGAAGGTGATGGACGCCGCCAACTGGGAAGCCGTCGCCGGGGTGGGGACAGTGGCCTGCATGAGCGGACCGAGGCGTTCGGCCGCCAGCTGGGATCCCCACACCGCCTCGATGTTCGTAATCGTGGCGAGGGCGTCCACACGCCCGCCGGCGGCAACGACGACTGCGGCAGCGGTCTCCTCGGTGGAGATGTCTCTGGCCACGGGCACCAGGTCCAGGCCGCTGTTTGCCTCCACCAAGGCGTCCAGGCGCTCCTTGCTGATGTCGGCGGCGATGACCCGGCCGCCCTCCTTCGCGACGCGCAGGGCCGTGGCCTGGCCGATGCCCGAGCCCGCCCCTGTGACGAAGACCGTCTTCCCGGCAAAACGGCCATTGATGGCGGCTTCCTGCCATGCAGTTTCGTTGCCCATGTTGTTCCTCCTGAACGTGCTGGTGGCTTTCCATCCACCTTATGACACTCCGTGTCATTATGTAAGAGTGGATACTGGAAAGATGCCCTCAGACCATACGAAGCCGGCCGTGGCGCGCTCCACCGGACGCCCGGCGACAATTGATCCGGACGCCGTGGCCGGCATCGCGCTCCGGCTTTTTGCCGAGAACGGCTACGAGCGGACGTCGATGGAGGACATCGCGCGCGAGGCGGGAATCGGGCGGAAGAGCCTGTACCGCTACTTCCCCAGCAAGGCTGACCTCGTCTGGGGCGGCATGGAACCGGTGGTGGAAGCCTCGGGACAGGTGCTGGAAAACGCCCGCACAGCAGAGCCGTCCGACGGCGACACTTCCCACGGCGGCATCCTCGCCGGACTGCGGGCGGCTGCCATCGCCGGGGCTTCGGCGATCCCTGACCTTGCCGTCACGCGCGGGCGCCTGCGCCTGATTGCAGAGCACCCTGAGCTGGCGAGCAGAAGCTACGATGCCTTGGCCCCACAGCGGGAACGCGCGCGGCTTTACCTCGTTGAGCTGGGCATCGGCGAAAGCGCGGCAGGCTATCTGTGCGCCGCCTATCTCGGAGCGACGTTCGAGGCGTGGATGCAGTGGGCAACCGGGACGGATGCGGATCCGGTCCCGTATTTGGTAGAGGCCCTGGGAGTGCTGCGGGTTCCGACCGTCCGACCCGGCGGATAACCTATGCCTGGGAGGGCAAATGACAGTTCGAAGCGCGGGCATTCTGTTGTACCGTCGGAGCTCCACTGCGGAATTGGAAGTGTGGATAGCCCACATGGGCGGCCCGTTCTGGGCCCATAAGGATGCACGCGCCTGGTCCATTCCCAAAGGCGAATACCTCGAAGACGAAGATCCCCTGGTGGCCGCCAAGCGTGAGTTCGCCGAGGAGATGGGGGTTGCAGCACCCGCCGTGGAATATCACCAGCTGGGCATCTTCCGGCAGCCTTCGGGCAAACTCGTGGCGGTTTTCTCGGCGGAGTCGGACTTCGATCCCGAGAGAATCGTGAGCAACACCTTCGAGCTGGAGTGGCCGCGAGGATCCGGCATTGTCCGGAGCTACCCTGAGATCGACGACGCGGTCTGGGCCACGGAGTCAGTTGCCCGCGCCAAACTGGTGAGCGGGCAGGTGCCGATCCTCGACGCGTTGATCCGGTACCTCGGGATCGCGGCCTGAGCCTGCTCCCAGACCGGTCAGGAATGGAGAAGCGGCACTTTCGGGCCGCGCCTAGAATGGCGGTCATGGACAACACCGTCCACGCCAGCTTCGTCCCCTAATGACTTCAGGAGTGATCATGAGCGACTCTTCCAACGAGGGAATCAAGACCGTGCTGCATCCCGTTTCGGACCTCGCCGCGGCGAAGGCCGTGTACACGGCTTTGCTCGGCATACCGCCACAGGCCGACGGGCCGTATTACGTCGGCTTCGACGTCGCGGGCCAGCACATCGGGCTCGTTCCGGGAGGCGGACCGCAGGCCATGACCTCGCCTGTCGCCTACTGGCACGTTTCGGACATCGAGGCGAAGCTGGCCGAGGTGACTGCCGCCGGCGCTACCCTGAAGGAAGCAGCCCGCGACGTCGGGGGCGGCCGTCTTGTTGCCACCGTGACCGACCCCGACGGCAACGTCCTCGGGCTGCTTCAGGATCCTCAATAGCCAAGCAAAAGCCGACGAAGACCGCGAAGACGACCCCGCGTAAAAGATGGAGACACGATGAGCACGGCAACGAGCACGGACACGCAGTCGCCTGAGCTGCACACTGCCGACACCCACGATCTGATTCGCGTGCAGGGCGCACGGGAGAACAACCTCAAGGACATCAGCATCGAACTGCCGAAGCGCCGGCTGACGGTGTTCACGGGCGTCTCCGGTTCGGGCAAGAGTTCCCTCGTGTTCGCCACGATCGCCGCGGAGTCGCAGCGCATGATCAACGAGACGTACAGCACCTTCGTGCAAGGGTTCATGCCGACCATGGCGCGGCCGGATGTGGACCTGCTCGAAGGACTCACAACGGCGATCATCGTCGACCAGGAGCGGATGGGCGCGAACACCCGTTCCACCGTCGGTACCGCCACCGATGCGAACACCATGCTGCGCATGCTCTTCAGCCGCCTTGGCCAACCGCACATCGGATCGCCCCAGGCGTTCTCGTTCAACGTCGCCTCGGTTTCCGGCGCGGGAGCGGTCACTTTCGAGCGCGGTGGCACGACGACGAAGGAGCGGCGGAGTTTCAGCATCACCGGCGGCATGTGTCCGCGCTGCGAAGGGCGGGGCTCGGTCACCGACTTCGACCTCACCGCACTGTACGACGGCAGCAAGTCGCTTGCCGAGGGCGCACTCACCATCCCCGGCTACAGCATGGACGGCTGGTACGGACGCATCTTCGGCGGCTCCGGATTCTTCGACATGGACAAGCCGATCAGCAAGTACACCAAGAAGGAACTCCACGACCTGCTCCACAAGGAGCCCACCAAGATCAAGGTCGAGGGAATCAACCTGACGTACGAGGGCCTGATCCCGAAGATCCAGAAGTCCATGCTTTCCAAGGACCCGGAGGGAATGCAGCCGCACATCCGTGCCTTCGTGGAGCGGGCCATCACTTTCACCACTTGTCCCGAATGCGATGGCACCCGGCTCACCGAGGCGGCCCGCTCGTCCAAGATCAAGGGAATCAGCATCGCCGACGCGTGCTCGATGCAGATCAGCGACCTCGCTGGATGGGTGCGCGGTCTCGACGAACCGTCGGTGGCACCCCTCCTCAAAGGGCTGCGGCACCTCCTCGACTCGTTCGCTGAGATCGGACTCGGCTATCTCTCCCTCGACAGGCCGGCAGGTACGCTCTCCGGCGGCGAGGCGCAGCGCACCAAGATGATCCGACACCTGGGCTCATCACTCACGGACGTCACCTACGTCTTCGACGAACCCACGATCGGATTGCACCCGCACGACATCGAGCGCATGAACAAACTGCTGCTGCAACTGCGGGACAAGGGCAACACCGTGCTCGTCGTGGAGCACAAACCAGAGGCGATCGCGATCGCCGACCACGTCGTCGACCTCGGTCCCGGCGCGGGCGCCGCTGGTGGCGAGGTGGTCTTTGAGGGCACCCTCGAAGGGCTGCGTTCCAGCGGAACCCTGACGGGGCGTCACCTTGAGGATCGCGCCGCCCTCAAGGAGACCGCACGGAAACCCGCGGGCGCACTCGAGATCCGTGGCGCGAGCGAGAACAACCTGCGCGACGTCGACATCGACATTCCTCTCGGGGTCCTCGTCGTTGTCACCGGCGTCGCGGGTTCCGGCAAGAGCTCCCTGATTCACGGCTCGCTGTCCGGGAAGGACGGCGTCGTGTCGATCGATCAGGCGGGGATCAAGGGCTCACGGCGGAGCAACCCTGCGACCTACACCGGACTGCTTGAGCCGATCCGTAAGGCGTTCGCGAAGGCCAACGGCGTGAAGCCGGCGCTGTTCAGCGCGAACTCCGAGGGCGCATGCCCCACCTGCAACGGCGCGGGCGTCATCTATACGGACCTCGGGTTCATGGACACCGTGTCCACCCCCTGCGAAGAGTGCGAAGGCAAACGGTTCCAGGCATCGGTGCTCGAATACCGTCTCGGCGGCCGCAACATCGCGGAGGTGTTGGCGATGTCGGTGAAAGAGGCCGAGGAGTTCTTCTCCGCGGGCGAATCCAGGATCCCGGCAGCCCACGCGATCCTGCAGCGGCTGGCCGACGTCGGACTCGGATACCTCAGCCTCGGCCAACCGCTCACCACCCTTTCCGGGGGCGAGCGGCAGCGGATCAAACTGGCAACCCACATGGGCGAAAAGGGCGGCGTGCTCATTCTCGACGAGCCCACCTCGGGCCTGCACCTCGCCGACGTCGAACAGCTGCTCGGCTTGCTGGACCGGCTGGTGGACTCCGGGAAGTCTGTCATCGTCATCGAGCACCACCAGGCGGTCATGGCGCATGCCGATTGGATCGTCGACCTCGGCCCGGGCGCGGGTCACGACGGCGGCCGGATCGTTTTCGAGGGCACGCCCGCCGATCTCGTCGCAGCCCGCTCCACCCTCACCGGTGAGCACTTGGCGACCTACGTGGGCGGGAGAGCTAGCGGGACGGCTGGCTCTCCTCGGCAGCGCTCGGCGAGTGGATGAAAAGGCTGGCGAGCGCGGTAAGGAGGAGAAGCGACGCCGCGATGATGAAGCTGGTCTGCATTCCGTGGACGAAGTTGCTGCGGTCGGCGATGAGCGCACCGAAGACGGCGATGGCGACCGCGCCGCCCACTTGGCGGAAGGTATTGAAGACTGCGCTTGCCGTGCCTGCCTTTTCGCTCGGGACGCTCGCGAGTACGACGGCGGTGACCTGCGGCATCGCGATCGATCCACCAGAACCCGTGAAAATCAGGAAGATACCGACGAGTAGCGGCGATCCCAGCGGCGCCGTGAGACGCATCGCGGTGAGTCCCACGACCATTGACGTCAATCCGACGACCACCGGCACCCGAGTCCCGAACCGGTTCGAGAGGGTACCGCTGACGATGTTGCCGACGATGCTGAACGCCGCCGAAGGAAGGAATGTGAAACCTGCCTGAAGCGGAGTCAGCCCGAGGTGCTGTTGGAGGAAAAGACTGACAACAAAGACCGTGCCGAAGTGGCCAACCATGAACGCGAATCCCACCGAGAGCGAGATTCTCATGCCGGTGGATCGAAACAACTCCAGCGGCATCATCGGGTGCCGGCCGCGCGCCTGGATCAAAAGGAAAGCCGCGAGGCTGATTGCTGCAAGGACCAGGCCGCCGATGACGGGCACCGTGCCGAAGCCCTCGGTCCCGCCCGTGATGAGGCCGTACATCAACGCCGTCAGGGCAACGATCGCCGCGGCCTGACCGGCCCAGTCGAACGGAGTTGGCCGTCGCGGGGACGTCGCAACGGAAGCCAGGAGCACCAGCATCGCGACGCACACGGGAAGGTTGATGCCGAACACGAGCCGCCAATCCAGTGTGGTGAGGAGGCCACCCACAAGGGGTCCCACGGCTCCGGCCACGGCCCCGCCGACCGCCCAGATCCCGAGGGCATGTGCGCGACGGCGGAGATCCGGAAAAGCTTGCCGAATCAGCGCCATCGACGCCGGTAGCATGATCGAGGCCGCACCTCCTTGGAGGAAGCGGGCGGCAATCAGAACGCCCGACGTCGGCGCGACTGCGCACGCGACGGACGCGACGAGGAACAGTGCGATACCCCATCCCAGCGCCCTTTTCGCGCCGATCCGATCCGACAGGTTCCCGGCGAACAGCAACAACGCGGCGAACATCAGCGTGTAGCCGTCGATCACCCACTGCAGGCCGGCCGTTCCGCCCCCGAGTTCCTTGCCGATGCTGGTGAGCGCGACGTTGACGATCAGGATGTCGAGGGTGATCAGGAAGAATCCCAGCGACGCAATGATGAGTGTGAGCCGTGCCCGGGGAGCATCGTCCATGGCCGAGGGAGGAACCGGAGCCGGAAAAGTGGTTTCGGGGCGAGTCATGGTTTAAGGAAACAGCCCATACAGAAAACAAGGGAGACTCTGTCTTGAGGGGTACCGGCAGTGACCCCATCGTAAGCGCGGCGAGCGCCGTCGGGGCCCCGACGATGTGCTAGCCGGCAAGTCCGAGGAACACTAGCAAAGCCCTTTCAATCTCAACGAGCTGGGCGGCCGTCAAGCGGCCGACCCGGCTTTGCACGTTTGAACGGCGTAGCGTCGTCAACTTGTCGATCATCACGTGGCTTTCCTGCCGCAAGCCGGACAACTCCGAGGCTGAGACACTGACCCGAAGGAGGGGTGCATCGATCAGGGTTGTTGTCAGGGGAAGAACCGTGACGGAATCGGTGACGTCGAATCGGTCATCCTGGATGACCAGCGCTGGCCGTGGCTTGGAAGCGTAGACGCCACCGGCCACGGTCCAGAGTTCGCCGCGGTTCACACTTCGTCCCAGGGCGCTGACACAGCCTCGATGAACTCCTGGTCATCGGAGTGACGGTCAGCAGCTGCGGCTGCGGCAGCTTGCCGATGTGCTTCGGCGTCGAATCCATCGGCTCGAACGTCTGGCACCCACACCTGGATTGGGCGGAAGCCGTGTTCGCGCATCCGCTTACGGTACTCACTAACCCGATCTCTGACTGCCATGGCATCAATGTTACATGTAACGTGATTCTGGCGACAGGCACGGAGATGCCCCCCAACGAAAGCGCTGCGAGCGCAAGGCCGCCTTTCGCCGTCGGGCACTCTCCGTCAGCCCATTAGAGATATGAAGGAAGGGTTGCAAGTCCTGCCCGTCCGGGCCGGCCGTTATCGCCGGTGGTCCCGCAGCGAACAAAGTGGACAGCATCCGCGCCACCACGGCCCACGATTCCTTCTCCGTGGAGCGTTCCATCCTGTCCAACGATTGCCACGTACTCACCATGGGCCAGCGCGTAGTCGGGGTGGAACTGGCCAGCAGGCTTGCACGGGAATGGCTCGGCTATGCCTTCGACCCCGCCTCGGCGTCGGCCGACAAGGTCAAGGTGCTCACGGATTTCGAAGGCTGCTGAGTCCCTGTCCCAGTCCCAACTAGCTGACAGTTGTTGTCGTTTAGAGGCCTCATAACGACAACAACTGCCAGCTACTTGGGTCCCTCAGCACCGGGGGTGGGCCCGAATTTTGGGCTAGGCGTAGGGTGGAATACGGACGATAGGAGCACTTCATGAAGAAAATCCTCATGGTATTGACCAGCGTGTCCGAGCTCGGCGATACGGGAAAGAAGACCGGCTACAACGTGGCCGAGGCTGCACATCCTTGGAAGGTCTTCAAGGATTCCGGGCACTTCGTTGACTTCGCATCCATCCAGGGCGGCCAGCCCCCGCGCGATGAGGTGGACTCGCAAGATCCCATCCAGGTTGCTTTCACGGAGGACGAGACCACACGCGCCGGTCTCTACAACACTGCCCGCGTGGACGTCGTTGATCCAGGCCAGTACGACGCAGTCTTCCTCGTGGGAGGCCACGGCGCCATGTGGGACTTCCCGGACAGCGAAGGCTTGCAGAACCTGGTTGCCAGCGTCTACGACGCCGGCGGCGTGGTGGGCGCGGTCTGCCACGGACCCGCGGGTTTGGTGAACGTGGACCTGGCCGACGGATTCCGGCTCGTCGGGGGCCGGGAGGTGGCCGCCTTCACCAACGACGAAGAAGTTGTCGCAGGGATGGACAAGATCATCCCGTTCTTCCTGGCAGACCGGCTCAAGGAACAGGGGGCGATCCACCTCTTCGCCGACGCCTTCGCAGAGAAGGTCGTGGTCTCCGAGCGGTTGGTCACCGGGCAGAACCCGGCCTCCGCCGCCGGCGTGGCGAAAGAGATGGAGAAACTCCTCGCGGAGGTCATCCACCAGGAAAAGGCCGAGGAACAGCACGAGGCGGAAGCCTTGCGCGCAGAGAAGGACGCCAAGAAAGACGCCAAGAAGGCTGCTACGGCAGGCACCGAGCACTAACACCCGTAGCGCACTGAGACTGGAGGCCGCCCCGACAACGGGGCGGCCTCCATCCCCTCGGCGACGTCGGCTGCGACATCAATGTTGCAGTGTCCGACGACTTGATCCATTGGGAAAAGCTCGGCCTGGCTGTCCCTTACGAGGTTTCGCGGTTCTGGGCCAAGGGTGCCGTCATCCCCCGAAACGCCCAGGGCGACGCCGTCAAGATCGGTGGCCATTACCTGATGTATCTGTCCGAGGGCTGCGGCGGAACCACCCATGTGGGACGGTCCGCCGACATGGTGAACTGGACGTTTGAGCCGCACGAGTACCTGGACCTTGGGCCGCTGGGCGGCTCACTGCACGAAGTGGCCTGCGCCATTGTCGACGATGGCGCAGGCACCGGGGGCGACAGCGGCAAGCTGGTGCTGGACTTCTTCTACGGCGACGCAGACGGCCAATTCTCCGCCGCACAGGCGCTCTATGACGTGAACCAACCGTTCACCCAGAAAGCGATGCACAGAGGAGGCTCACTGGCCTGGGGCGGCCTGCTCAAATTCGGCGGAACCTGGATGTTCGCCCAAGGCTGGGATGCCCCTTCGGGATCGCGGGAGATGTACTTGTACCGCGCGGACCCGAGCTAGTGGCACGAGGCACCATCGGCGCAGTCGTAGGTTTGGACATTGGAGGTTCGAAGACGCGCGGCATCAAATGGCTGGATGGCACCGCCGTTGCCGATACTTCCGGCGGCAGCGCCAATGTCCAGAACGTGAGTCGCGCCCAAGCCCGCAGCAACCTGGAGGGTGTCTTCGCCACCCTCCAAGGCGGGTCCGTTGCGCGGGTGGTGGTTGGTTCCGGAGGGATCGACACGGCCGAAGACGCGAATGCACTGAGGGAACTGATCCAGCCATTGGCTCCCGACGCCGTCGTCTCCGTTGTCCATGACACGCGCCTTCTGCTGGCTGCCGCAGGTTGCAGCACTGGAATCGCCGTGATCGCAGGCACCGGATCCGCGGCCTGGGGTACTAACGGCCAGGATCAAGCGCGTGCGGGCGGCTGGGGCTACTTGCTTGGCGACGAAGGCAGCGGTTACTGGTTTGCTCGTGAAGCAGTGAGGTACAGCCTCGAGCGCATGAACAACGGGCTGCGCGCCGACGAGTTGACGAAAGCGCTCTTGAAATCTTGTGGACTCCTCGGTCCGGAGGGTTTGATTGCCCTTTTCCATCGCGACGCGGGGCGCGAGTTTCGGGCTTCCAAATCACCGATTGTCTTTGAGTGCGCGGCCTCGGGGCATACAGCCTCATTGGACATGATCCTCCAGGCAGGTGCCGATCTTGCCTCGTTGGCGGCAAAATGCGCTGAGCAGCTGAACATCGAGGGACCCATTGTCCTCGGCGGAGGTTTGGGCATGAACCAGCCCCCGTTGCAGACAGCCATGCGGATAGCCCTTGCCGCCCGAGGCCTCGACACCTTGCAGGTCCTCACCCAGGATCCGGTCTTCGGCGCACTGCGACTTGCATCCCACTAGACACCACTGTGATGAGTCTCACTAGCGACAAACGCCGTTCTGGCTTGAGCAGTCCGCGCCTCGCTGTGCACTATGGAAAAGCTGTACGGCGGCTTTCGCACTGGCGCGATAGCCGGATATCCGGATTCATGAATGGAAGCACTGAACAATGACGTTTGAAACTGCCGACTCTGTAACCCTCAAGATTTGGGACCGCTCAACCACCCACCACACGCTGGACGCGCTCGTGCACGACTTCTCGGTGCGCCACAACACCTCCAAGGCCAGCATCGCGGTTACCTGCAGCGGGCCCAACACCTTCACTGTCAGCCTCAACGGCAGCGCGGCCAAAGCGACCGCCTTCGACGCACACTCCCTGTAACAGGGCCTTTCTAGCGCAACACGACGACGACGGCGGGAGTCACCTCCCGCCGTCGTTCGCGTATCCGACGGCCCGTCCGAAGGGATGGGTCAGGTGCGGGAGTGCTCGGAAAGGAGCGCGTCGATCTGGCCGGCTGCCTCCGGCTTTCTCGCCGTCGGGACCGGTCATGTAATAGCTGGCCTTCCCGCCAGGTTCAAACTCGGGTGTCAACGGTGACGTGTCACGAGAGGCAGGTTTTTGGCCGATGCCGGCACCCGGACTCCCGAATTCCCAGGCTTCTCCCTGACCCAAGGCGCCAAAAAGTTGCCCGGCGTGACGGGCCCCCTCAGACCTCAGCCACCGGCGCCGCAAACTGGGCCTCGTACAGCCTCGAGTAGGCGCCACCGGCTGCCAGCAGCTCCGCATGGGTTCCTTGCTCCACGATTTGCCCGGACTCCATGACCAGGATGAGGTTGGCGTCGCGGATCGTGGAGAGGCGGTGCGCGATCACAAAGCTCGTCCGGTCAGAACGCAGGGCACTCATGGCTTTCTGAACCAGAACCTCGGTCCGGGTGTCCACGGAGCTCGTGGCCTCGTCCAGAATCAAGACTGACGGACGGGCCAGGAACGCACGGGCGATAGTGAGCAGCTGCTTCTCACCGGCGGAAACGTTGCTGCCTTCGTCGTCGAGCACTGTGTCGTACCCTTCCGGGAGGGAGTGCACAAAACGGTCCACGTACGTTGCCTGAGCGGCCTCCAGAATCTCGGCCTCGGTAGCGTCGGGCCGTCCGTAGGCGATGTTGTCCCGGATGGTCCCGCCGAAGAGCCACGTGTCCTGGAGGACCATGCCCATCCGCGAGCGCAGCTCGTACCGGGACATCGAGGCGACATCGACGCCGTCGAGCGTTATCCGTCCGGCGTCGAGCTCATAGAAGCGCATCATGAGGTTCACAAGGGTGGTCTTGCCTGCTCCGGTGGGCCCGACGATCGCCACAGACTGGCCGGGTTCGGCCACCAGGCTCAGGTCCTGGATCAGCGGCTTGTCTTCCGAGTAGGAGAAGGAGATATTCTCGAACACCAAGCGCCCGCGCGTCACTTCGGGGACAGCCGAGGGCTCAGGATCAGCGCTTTGCTCCTCGGTATCGAGCAGCGAGAAGACGCGTTCTGCGGAGGCCACGCCCGACTGAAGCAGATTGGCCATCGAGCCGAGCTGGGCCAGGGGCTGCGTGAACTGCCGTGAGTACTGGATGAAGGCCTGGACATCGCCCAACTGCATGGCGCCCGAAGCTACTTGAAGGCCGCCCACCACGGCGATCCCGACATAGACCAGGTTGCCGATGAATGTCAGTGCCGGCATGATCAAGCCGCTGATGAACTGGGCACCGAAGCTGGCCGAGAACAACTCTGCGTTCTTCTCGCGGAACCGCTCCTCGACTTCGCGCTGGCGTCCGAACACCTTCACGAGCGCGTGGCCGGTGTAGGTTTCTTCGATCTGCCCGTTCAGCTCGCCAGTGTTCTTCCACTGGGCCACGAACAGCTTCTGCGAGCGCTTGGCAATCAGCACGGTTGTGACCAGCGTCAAGGGCACCGTGACCAGGGTGATAAACGCCAGGATCGGCGAGAGCAGGAACATCATGAAGATGACGCCGGCCACCGTGAGCAGGGACGTGACCGCTTGGCTGATGGACTGTTGGAGGCTTTGCGAAATGTTGTCGACGTCGTTGGTCACGCGGCTGAGCAGTTCGCCGCGCTGCACGGAGTCGAAGTAGCGCAGCGGAAGCCGGTTGATTTTCGCTTCGATCTGCTCGCGGAGCCGGTACACGGTCCGCTGCACGACGCCGTTGAGCACGTACGCCTGAATCCAGCCGAACGCTGAGGCCAGGACATACAGGACCAGCACCCACAGCAGGATCGACGACAGGGCCCCGAAGTCGATTCCGACGCCGGGAGTCAAGTCCATGCCCTTCAACATGTCCGCTTTGGAGCCCTGCCCGGAAGCGCGCAGTCCCTCGATGACCTGTTCCTTGCTCACCCCGGCCGGAAGTTGTTTGGAGACAACGCCGGCGAAGATCAGGTTGGTGCCCTCACCAAGGAGCCGGGGGCCGATCACGGACAGGGTCACGCTTGCGACGGCGAGGAAGAGGACCAGGGTCAGCCACAAGCGCTCGGGCCGCAACGTGCCCAAGAGACGCTTGGCCGAGGGCAGGAAGTTCATGGCCTTTTCGGCCGGGATGCTCATTCCCGCGAAAGGTCCGCCGCGGCCTGGCCCCATCGGGGGACGCTGGGGGCGGTTGGCGGTGCTGGGTGCGCTGCTCATGCCGCTTCCTCCGCTGCCAGTTGCGAGGAAACTATCTCACGGTACGTTTCTGAAGTCTCCAACAACTCTTCGTGGGTTCCGCGCCCAACCAGCCGCCCGTCGTCGAGCACTAGAATCTGCTCAGCATCCGCGATGCTGGATACCCGCTGCGCAATGATGACCATGGTGGCGCCCGAAGTGTGGCGCTTGAGCGCCTGGCGGAGCCTGGCGTCGGTGGCGGTGTCCAACGACGAGAAGGAGTCGTCGAAGATGTAGAGCTCGGGTTGCTTCACGAGGGCCCGGGCAATGGCGATACGCTGACGCTGACCGCCGGAAACGTTGGTTCCGCCCTGCGATATCGGAGCGTCAAGCCCGCCCTCCATCTCCTCGACGAAGTCCTGGGCCTGAGCGATAGAAAGCGCCCTCCAGAGTTCTTCCTCGGTGGCGTCGGGCTTGCCGTAAAGAAGGTTGGTGCGAACCGTGCCGGAGAACAGGTAGGGCTTTTGCGGGACCAGTCCGATGTGCCCCCACAAAAGGTCCGGGTGCAGTTCTCGGACGTCGACGTCGTCGATCCGCACCGAGCCGCTGCTCGCGTCGAAGAGCCGTGGCAGCAAGTTCACCAAGGTGGTCTTGCCCGCGCCCGTGCTGCCGATGATCGCCGTCGTCTGCCCTGCACGTGCCCGGAAGCTGATGCCGCTCAGGACGGGCTGCTCGGCACCCGGGTAGGCGAATCCGACGTCGAGCAATTCCAGCTCGCCGCGGCCGGCGGTCTCCGTCACCGGATTCTCGGGAGGCCGCACACTCGATTGGGTCTGCAGCACCTCCCCGATGCGGTCCGCCGAAACAGCAGCGCGCGGGATCATGACTGCCATGAACGTCGCCATCATGACGGACATGAGGATCTGCATGAGGTAGCTCAGGAAGGCGATCAACGTGCCTACCTGCATGGAACCGTCGTCGATCCGGAACGAGCCAAACCAGATCACGGCGACGCTGGAGACGTTGAGCACCAGCATCACGACGGGGAACATGAGGGCCATGAGCCGCCCAGCCCGCAGCGCCATCTCCGTGACGTCCTGGTTGGCGGAGGCGAAGCGTTCCGTCTCCATGTCCTCGCGGACGAACGCCCGCACCACGCGGATGCCTGCCAACTGTTCGCGGAGCACGCGGTTCACGGTGTCGATCCGGACCTGCATCTTACGGAACAGCGGCACCATCCGGCTCACAATGAGACCGACCGCAACCAGCAACACGGGGACGCTCACGGCAATCAGCCAGGACAACTGGGCATCCTGCCGGACCGCCATGATGACCCCGCCGATGCTGAGCATGGGCGCCGCAACCATGAGCGTGCAGGACATCAGGACGAGCTGCTGGACCTGCTGCACGTCGTTGGTTGAACGCGTGATCAAGGACGGCGCACCGAAGCGGGTGACCTCCTGCTCGGAGAACTCGCCCACCCTGGTGAAAATAGCGCCGCGCAGGTCGCGCCCCAGGCCCATGGCGGCCTTCGCGCCGAAGTACACGGCCGTGATCGAACACGCGATCTGCAGGAGGGTGATGAGCAACATGAGCGTGCCCGTGCCCAGGATGTAGCCGGTATCCCCCTTGGCCACGCCTTCGTCAATAATGTCGGCATTCAGTGTGGGCAAGTACAGCGACGCTATGGACTGCGCCAACTGGAAGATGACGACGGCGATCAGCAGCCGCCGATGTGGCCGCAGGTACTGAACGAGAAGTTTCCAGAGCATCGTTCTCCAACTCACGTAGTGATTCGAAGGCCAGTCTACGACTGGTTGCTGGGGGCAACTAGGGCTTTCCCTCTGGGCGAAGCGTGGCGGAAGGGGTGCCGACGTCGTACCCGGACAGTAGGCTGGAAACGCTCGGCAAGATCCGCTACGAAAGGACCGTAGTCATGGCTTACATCACCGTCGGAAATGAAAACAGCACCGAGATCGAGATCTACTACGAGGACCACGGGACCGGCCAGGCAGTGGTCCTCATCCACGGCTATCCCCTGGATGGTTCGTCCTGGGAGAAGCAGACCGCCGCACTGCTCAACGCCGGCTACCGTGTCATCACCTACGACCGCCGCGGCTTCGGCAAGTCCAGCAAACCGACCGCGGGCTACGACTACGACACCTTCGCCGCGGACCTGAACACCCTGCTGGAAGCACTGAATCTCAACGACGCCGTACTGGTGGGCTTCTCGATGGGTACCGGCGAAGTGGCCCGCTACCTTGGCACTTACGGCTCGGCCCGGGTGGCGAAAGCCGTGTTCCTTTCATCCTTGGAGCCGTTCCTCCTACAGACCGAGGACAACCCCGGAGGCGTCCCGCAGTCCGTGTTCGACGGCCTCACCGAAGCCGTCACCGCCGATCGCTACGCTTTCTTCACCGAGTTCTTCAACAACTTCTACAACGCCCCCACATTCCTCGGAACCCACCGCCTGAGCGAAGAAGCGGTCACCGCGAGCTGGAACCTGGCAGCCCAATCAGGCGCCTACGCCTCGGTGGCCGCGCAGCCCACGTGGCTCACCGATTTCCGCGCCGACATCCCCAAGATCGACGTGCCCGCCTTGATCGTGCACGGCACCGCGGACAACATCCTCCCCATCGACGTCACGGGCCGGAGGTTCGCCGAAGCTCTCCCCGGCGCCGAGTATGTCGAGATCGACGGCGCGCCGCACGGCTTGCTGTGGACGCACGGTGCTGAGGTCAACCAGGCTTTGCTGGGATTCCTGACAAAAAATTAGGACGAAACTAACTGAATATCGCGGGAACCTTAACTCCTCGGGTCCAGTCTTAATGCAAGCACAGGCGGAACCCACCCGCCGGCGAAAGCACCAAATCTGCAAGGGGAGCAGGACCGGCCATGAAGACAACAACAGCCCTTGACGAGGTTACCGCCATCAATGGCGTGATCACCGATCAGCAACCCGTTGACTTCCATGCTCTGGGGCTCGCGGGCTGCATCGACCGCTTGGCGGCTCCACTCCGCCGCCAAGGGACCGAAATCCACTGGGAGACGCCGCACCATGGTGTCGAAATCTCGTCCGGCTCCGCTTCCTTGCTCTACCACGCCGCCAAGGAAGTCCTCAGCAATGCGTTCAAGTACGCGCACGCCCACGACGTCACCGTCCGGCTCGCCGCCATTTACCACGGGATCCGGCTGACAGTCACGGACAACGGCACCGGCTTCGACAGCCAGGCAACTCCCGCCGGCGCACACCACGGATTCGGTCTCCGCCTCATGTCCATCGCCGTCAGCGAAGTGGGCGGCGAGGTCTCCGTCGTCTCCAGTCCAGGCAACGGAACCTGCGTAACCGTCACCTTGCCGCTCGACTGATACTTGTCGATGCCCGACGGCGGCAGGCACCCGCCGTCGTCGGTTTCGGTGCTGCTGGATCGCTATTCAACTGAATCTGGTATGAAAGGCGAATGACCCCGTACAAATCCGAACCGCCCCTGGGCGGTTCCCGCGCACACATCAAGTCGATTTTCCCCTCGCTGGCTCCCAGCGAACAGCGCGTGGCGCAGTTGTGCCTTGATTCCCCGGAGACCGTGGCCAGGATGTCGGTGGCGGATCTGGTCACCCAGACGGGGACGTCTCCCGCGACGATCGTGCGGGCGTGCAAGAGCATGGGCTTTGACGGATTCCAGCACCTACGCCAGGTCCTGCTGCGCGATCTGGGCGCCGCGGCACGGGACAGCATCCAGCAGGAAGAATCCGGGGCAACCGGCGAACCCGGATCCTCCGAACACCTGGTTTCAGGGATCTTTTCCCGGGCCTCCCAGGACATCCGCGGAGCATTGGGGTCTTTGGACTTCGAGGCCTTCGACGCCGCTGTGGAAGCGATTCGCCAGGGCGGGCGCCTGCTAGTGGTGGCCAACGGGGCATCCCTCGCTCCCGCACAATCGCTTGCCCTGCGTTTCCTGTCGGCAGGGGTGCAATGCGAGGCGCCATCCGACATTGTTTCGCAGCACATCTCCGCCAAGCTCCTCTCAGCGGGGGATGTCTGCATCGCCGTGAGTGACAGCGGAATGAACTCCTTCACGATCGGCTCGGCGCGGATCGCGGCTGAACGCAAGGCAACCGTGATCGGGGTGACCAGCTATGCGAAATCCGAACTCGCCGATCTCTCGACCCACACGCTCGTGGCCGGGGCGGAATTCCATTCGTGGAACGACCAGCTGCCCATTGGGAATATCGTCCAGATGCTGGTGCTGTCCGCCCTGCACGCCGCGGTAACTGCAGATTCTCCCGACGTTGAGCGCGCCCGCTCCGCCGTGTTCGAAGAAGTCCTCCACATGGTGGAAAACCCGGAATAGCTTTTGGCGCGGAACGCGGGCGGTTTCAACTGTTTCCTGTCCGCGCACGGGGAGTTAATCAACTCCGCACCGACTGTTAATAATCGAGCCCCACCCTTCAAGGGTAAGACGTTTCCTAAATAATTCGATTTAGGAAACATCGTTTCCCCGGAGGTGCTCGTGGGCCGACTAGTGCTCAATCAGTTGTCGCGTTCATTCAAGAACGTGTCGGCGGTAAAGAACGTATCGCTCACCGTCGAAGACGGTGACTTCCTGGTCCTGCTCGGCCCCAGCGGCTGCGGCAAGACCACCCTGCTCCGCATGATCGCGGGCCTTTTGGAACCGACGTCGGGCTCGCTCGAACTGGACGGAACGGACATCACTACCGCTCCGTCCAAGAAGCGCGACTTGGCCATGGTGTTCCAGAGCTACGCCCTATACCCGCACCTCAGCGTGGCGAAAAACCTAGCCTTCCCGCTCCACGTGCGGCGCACCGACAAGCAGGATGTCAAGAAACGCGTGGAGGCCGTGGCCGAAATGGTGGAGATCGGCCACCTCCTGGACCGCAAGCCCAAGGAACTGTCCGGCGGGCAGCGCCAACGCGTTGCAGTAGCCCGCGCTTTGGTGCGCGAGCCCAAGGCCTTCCTCATGGACGAACCTCTGTCCAACCTGGATGCCAAGCTCCGCACCGCAACCCGGCAGGAGCTGGCCGGACTGCACAAGCGCCTCGGTGCCACGTTCATCTACGTCACGCACGACCAAGTGGAAGCCATGACCATGGCAACCAAGATCGCCCTGCTCAACGGAGGCCAGCTCGAACAACTCGGCACACCTGAAGAGCTCTATGACAAGCCGGCATCCGTGTTTGCCGCAGGCTTCCTTGGATCCCCTGCCACCAACCTGATCGATGCCGAACTGTCCACCAGCAACGGCTCCATCACTGTCATGGCACCCTCCTTGGAAGCCGTGCTGTGGGACGGGCAAACACCGCAGCGGGACGTTGTGCTGGGCATCCGCCCTGAACACTTAAGCATCCACGCACCCGGTTCTTCAGCAGCCGCGCCGAGCTCCGGGGCCGCCCTTCGAGGCATCGTTGACTTGGCCGAAAACCTCGGCAGCGAACAAGTCATCTACTGCCGGGTCGGCGGGAACCGCGTGGCCGTCCGCACCCCGCGAGGTCGGCACTGGGAGCCGGGCAACGCCGTCGTACTCAGCGCCGATGCCAAGAACCTCCACCTTTTTGACCGCGCGAGCGGCCGGCGCCTCGAATGGCACGCAGACGCGAAGCACGCTTCCACTGCCAGCTCGGCTCAGCCCGCAGCCTCGCTCTAGCACCCCACACTCCGGCCCCAACCCGGACCTGCAGTACCCACCCAACCCAGCAATCAAGGAAGTATTGTGCGCCCTCTCCGTTCAATTGCACTGACCATCGCCGCTGGCACGGCCGCATTGGCCCTCGCCGGCTGTTCCGGCACCTCGCAGGCCAGCACCGTGAGCAACCAGGTCATCCCGGAACTCAAAGCTGACCAGCAAGTCAACATCACCTTCGAGAGCTACAACCTGGCCCAAGCCGGCGTCTGGACCGATACCGTCAAAGGCCTGGTGGCCGACTTCGAAAAGGCCCACCCGAACATCCACGTGACCGCACAGGCACCGCAAGGCGGCGGCGCCGTCGGATCCAACACCGTCAGCAGCGTCCAGACCCAGCTCCTGGCCGGACACGCGCCCGACGTCGCGCAGTTGACGTTCGATTCCCTCGACTTCGCCGCCACCCAGCTTGGCGCGCAGCCCATCAGCGACCTCGTCGGCCAGAAAGCGGTCGACGACGCCCTCGGCGGCGCCCACCCGTTCCACCCCAACGCCAAGCACCTCGCCGACTGGAACGGCAAGACCTACGGCATTCCGTACGTCTTCTCCACCCCCGTCCTCTTCTACAACGCCACCAAGCTCGCCGACGCCGGGATCACCAATCCGGACCTCTCCACCTGGGACAAGGTGGAGGCAGCCGCAAAGGCCGTTTCCGCCAAGACCGGGAAGCCTTCGCTGGACATCTCCTGCACGAGTATCGGGGGCAACTGGTGCATGCAGGGCGTTTTCAAGTCGAACGGCGCCCAGGTCCTCTCCGATGACCGCAAGACCATCGGATTCGGCTCGGACGCGGCGGTTGACACCGTCACGAAGCTCGCACAGCTGACGAAGGACGGCGTGCTGCGCAACGCGGACAGCAACGCACAATACGAAGGCCTCCCGAAGGGCGACACCGCCTTCATCCTTACTACCTCAGCGCTCCAGGGCTCGTTCATGTCAGCCGCCACCAAGGGCGGCTGGGAACTCAAGGCCGCCGGGATGCCGTCGTTCGGAGGCAAGCCTGCCGTCCCCACCAACTCGGGCTCGGCCCTGTTCGTCCTCTCGCAGGATCCCGCGAAGCAACGCGCCGGCTGGGAGTTGATCAAGTTCATGACCAGCGACCACGCCTACGAGCAGATCTCCACCAAGATCGGCTACCTGCCACTGCGCACCTCGCTGACCGCTCCCGGTGGTTCCCTCTACGACTGGGCCCAGAAGAACCCGCTCCTGGCGCCGAACCTCGCGCAGCTTGACCGCCTCCAGCCCTGGGTTTCCTACCCCGGAAACAGCTACGTGCAGATCGACGACATCCTTGGCAAGGCCGTGGAGAACGTCGTCTACTACGGCAAGGACGCAAAAACCACCATGGCCGACGCCCAGAAGCGCGCCCAGGACCTGATCCCCTAACCTCTCTCATCCATCCCAAAGGACACCAGCTGTGACAACCACTGCCGAGGACGCCGTCTTCGGAACCCGCAACCACCCCTACCCTGTGGAGGGCACCTACAACTTCCGGAGCACCGCCGGCTACGCCGCCCTGGGGAGCGATGCGGCCGCCGCGCGGACCATCCGCGAACGGAAGCTGTACCGCTCGGACGCACTGCACGGACTGACCGACGCCGGACGCCGGCAATTCTCCGAGCTCGGCATCCGTCTGGTCATCGACCTGCGTGACCGCACAGAGCTGGCGAAGTCGCCCAGCAACCTTGACGGACTCGCCGTCGACACGAGGCACAACCCGATTTTCGAAGAGGGCAACGTCCCGGGTACCGCAGAGATCATCACCCTGGCGCACATCTACCGGCTCATGATCGAGAGCCACGCACAGCGCCTTGCCGACGCCGTCCGCCTCATTGCGGACTCCGGAACGGACCCTGTACTGGTGCACTGCACGGCGGGCAAGGACCGCACCGGCGTCGTGATTGCCTTGGCCCTCCTGGCCGCGGGAGTGGACCGCGAGCAGGTGATCCTCGACTACACAGCCAGCGAGGAAAACCTGCGCGGCGAATGGAGCGAGGTCATGATGGCCGCCGCGTCGAGCCACCCAGGCCTTGCGGGCATCGGGGAGGAGCTCCGAGAAATCATCTCCGCGAGCCCCGCCCCCGTCCTTGAAGCCACGCTGGCGCTCGTCGACGAAATGTACGGCAGCGCCACCAGCCTCCTCCAGGCACACGGTTTCAGCGACTCCGACCTCGAACGGCTCAGGGACGTCCTGACCATCAGCTCCACCGGCTAAGAACCACCGCTACCCACCGCAGATAATTACAAGGAGACAAGACCATGAGCCCCGAACTCCAGCACCCCGCCCCCGAGCACTTCATCCTGCACATCAGCGACACCCATTTCGTTGCCGACAACGACCTCCTGCACGGCAGTGTGGACAGCGACGAGAACCTCCGCCAGCTGTTCCGCGACTTCGTCAAGGCCCAGGTCAAGCCTGAAGCACTGGTGTTCACCGGCGACCTCGCCGACACCGGCCGCCCGGACGCCTACGTCCGCCTCCGCAACATCGTGGAGCCCGTGGCCGAGGAACTCGGCGCCAAGATCATCTGGGTCATGGGCAACCACGACGCGCGCACGGCCTTCCGTTCGGGCCTCCTCGACTCGGACGCGGGTGAGGAATCAGTGGACATCGTCCACGACGTCAACGGGCTGCGCATCATCGCCCTGGACTCCACGGTTCCGGGCAAGCACCACGGCGAGATCTCGGACGAGCAGCTCGCTTGGTTGTCCGATGTCCTGGCCACCCCGGCCCCGCACGGCACGCTCATCGCCCTGCACCACCCGCCGGTTCCCAGCCCGCTGGAGATGATGGCCATGTTCGAGCTGCGTGAGCAGAGCCGCTTCGAGAAGGTCATTGAAGGCACCGACGTCCGGGGCATCCTGGCCGGCCACCTCCACTATTCCACCTTCAGCACCTTCGGCGGCGCTCCCGTGACGGTTGCCTCGGCCACCTGCTACACGCAGGACTTGAACGTCGCGCCGAAGTCAATGCGCGGCCAGAACGGTGCCCAGGCGTTCAACCTGATCCACCTTTACCAGGACAAGATGCTCAGCTCCGTTGTGCCGATCGGCGAGTTCTCCACGGTGTACTCGGTTACGGCTGAGCAGATGGCAGCCTTCCAGAGGATGACCCTCGAAGAGGCCACCGCCGCGATGACCGCTCCCGGTGAGAAGTCCGACGTCGAGCCCTCCAGCACTGCCGAAACGGCCGACGGCGAGCTCGCCGAAAGCGTTCGCTAACCAGCCACAGCACCGGAAGGAAGCCGAAAGAATGTTCATCGAGACCGCCGGGCCTGCAGCGGGCATTGCCCCTGCCGGCCCGGCGGGGCTCCCGGCTAACCGGCGTCCCAAGCGCCGCGCCCTGAGCCCCTACCTCTACATCCTGCCCGCCGTCGTCCTGCTTCTCGTGTGGACGTACTGGCCGCTGGGACAGACCGTCAACCTGTCCTTCAACGACTGGAACCTGATCCCCACGAAGCCCAAGCAATACGTTGACGTGCAGAAGTACGCGAAGGTCCTGAGCCTGCCCGAACTGCACCAAGCGCTCATCAACACCGGCTTGTACATCCTGGCGTTCCTGGGAATTTCCGTTGCGTTGCCGCTCTTGTTCGCGCTGCTTTCGCGCAAGGTCCAGGGCAAGGCCCGCACCGCGTACCAGGCCCTGATCTTCGTGCCTTTCCTCATCACGCCCGTGGCCAGCAGCGCGATTTGGCGGTGGCTGTTCGCTCCTGAAGGCGGGACGATTCCCGCGATCGCGGCCGCCCTCGGCGCACCGATGGGCAACGTGTTCCGCGATCCCGACAGTTCGATGATCGCCGTGATCGTGATTGTCGGCTGGCAGATGCTCGGTTTCGGCGTGCTCGTGGTGTCTGCAGGACTGGCGGGCATCAGCCCGGACTATGCCGCCGCCGCATCGATCGACGGCGCCAGCGGCAGGCAGATCACGTGGCGGATCATCATCCCGTTGCTTTCGCCGAGCCTGGTGTTCCTCTCGCTCATGACCATCCTGCTCTCCGCGCAGTGGACTTATCCCATCATCGACCTCGTGACGCAGGGCGGCCCGGGCAATTCATCCACGAACATCTATTACTTGCTGTACCAGTTCGGCTTCAGGAACTTCGACGCCGGCCTGTCCTCCGCGGCGGGCACGCTCTTCTTCCTCGGATTCGGGCTGATCGCCCTGGTCTTCGTGGAACTCTCGGAGCGACTCAGCTTCTACGACAACTAGAAAGAACCACCATGGCCTTCATCACTATCGCCCCGCCGGCCCAGCCTGGTTCCTCGAATGTTCCGCCTTCGGTGCCGAGGAAAGTTTCAGGGCCGACGACGACGGCGCCTGCCGCCGGGCGCGGGCGCATTCGGTCTGCGTCGTTGCAGTTCTCGTGGTTGCGGCTTGCGTCATTGGGAACAGTACCCAGCCACGTTCTCCTGATCGCCCTCGCGGTCGTCTCGATCTTCCCCATCTACTGGATGTTCGTCACGGCCTTCCGGCCGTCGTCGGACGCCTTGTCCACCAACCCGTTGCCGGGGCCGCTGAGCCTGGAGAATTTCCAGTACGTCCTGAAGACCATCCCCATCGCGGGAATGCTGGCGAATACCTTCGGCATGGCATTGACTCTGGCGGTGTCCCAATTGCTCGTGGCAATCCTGGCTTCTTATGGCTTTGCGCGTTGGGACTTTGTCGGAAAGAAAGCCTTGTACCTGTTGTTTGTGGGATCCTGGCTGGTGCCTTTCCAGGTCACGATGATTCCCAACTACTTGCTGGTGTCCCAGATGGGCCTTCTCAACACCATCACCGGCGTCGTCATCCCGCAGTTGTGTTCGGCCTTCGCGGTGATGATGCTGCGCCAGCACCTCGAGGCCTTCCCCAAGGACCTCTTGGATGCGAGCCAGATGGACGGACGGTCGTCGTGGAGGACGCTGTGGGAAGTGGTGGTTCCGAACCTCCGCCCGGCGCTGGCGGCCCTTGGGATCATGCTGTTCATCAGCGCCTGGAACGAATACTTGTGGCCTTCACTGATCATGCAGAAGTCCGATGCGCTCATCCAGGTTGGCATCCGCGGCTTCCTTGGCGCCGAAGGCAACAACTGGGGCGCCATCATGGCAGCGTCCTCGCTCGCATGCCTGCCGATCTTCCTGATCTACATCTTCCTGCAGCGATACGTGGTGGATGCGTTCGTCCGTTCGGGGTTGAAGTAGCCCGCCCCCCCGAGACGCCCGCTCACCTATAGGCCCGTTTCGGCCGACGCCGGCTCACATATAGGGCCGTTTCGGCCGACGCCCGCTCACATATAGGGCCAATTCCGGGATCCCTCGCTCACTAGATGTGAGCGAGGGATCCGGAAAACAACCACATAAGTGAGCGAGCGTCTCGGGTGAGCGAGTTAAGCCAAGGAGTCCCGTCATATCACCCAAGGAAAGCCCCCTAGGAGAACTCCTTCAACGCATCCATGAGGAGACTCCCCGGAGAACCCAGCCGCACATGGCTGCCGTTCGAGGCCACCAATTCGCCAGCGATCACGACGGCGGTGACGTCGCCCGCCGTCGCGCTGAACGCGAACTGCTGCGGCATGGAACCGGCGGTCCGCACCGAGTCCGGAGCCACGGCCATGAGGTCACAGATTGCGCCAACCTCAAGTGCCGACGCAATGGGCGTGGCCATCGATGCGGTTGCTCCGATGGTGGACGCGCGGAGCAGTTCCCGCGGTGAGAACCTGCCCCGCTGGCCGGAGCCGAGGCGTTCTCCGTGTTCCAAGGCGCGCATTTCAACCCAGGGATCGATCACGGCGTGTTGGTCGGTGCCCAGCGCGATGGTCGCTCCGGCGTCAGACAATACCCGGGCTGGTCCGATCCCGTCGGCGAGATCAGCTTCAGTGCTTGGACACATCACCACGGTGGCTCCCGCGTCCCCGAGGAGCCGGATGTCGTCCGGCGTCAGGTGGGTCGCGTGGACGGCGGAGAGCCGCCGAGACAGCAGTCCATGCCGGGCAAGGAGTCCGGCGGGGGTGACGCCGTAGGCCTGCAGGCAGGCCTCGTTCTCGGCCGGTTGTTCGCTGAGGTGGATGTGGAGCGGAATGTCGGTAGGCAACTGCCGGGCGACTGTCTTGAGTGCCTCCTCGGGCACTCCGCGGACGGAATGCAGGGCCGCTCCCACGCCAACCATTTCCGGCGGAAAGGTCCGCGCTACCTCTGCCCGCAGTGAAGCGAGCCGGTCCAACCAGGCCTGGGTATCGGCGTCGCCAAACCGTGCCTGTTCCGGGCTGAGCGGCTTCCCGATGCCTCCCGCAAGATACAAAGTGTCCAGCAAGGTCAGGCGGATCCCGGCCGCCACGGCTGCCCTGGCCAACGCCAGTTCCATCGCGTGCGGCTCCGTGTACGGAGTCCCTTCGGGCTGGTGATGGACGTAGTGGAACTCGGCCACGCTAGTAAAGCCCGACACCACCATTTCAGTGAAGACTGCCGTAGCGAGCTTCTCGTATTTCTCCGGTGTCAGTTCCGCCGCGCTCCGATACATTTGCTCCCGCCAGACCCAGAAGTCGCCGCGTCCATCATGCGTCCGCCCGCGCAGGATCCGGTGAAAAGCGTGCGAATGGGCGTTGGCCGCGGCGGGGAAAACGACGCCGTTCAATATCCGGTCACCGGTTTCGGGCTGGACCGCGGCAGAGATCCCGGAGATGCGGCCCTCGTGCACGTCCAGCCGAACACCGGTGGCGACAACCGCGCCGCCCGCGCCAGAACCGCCGTCGGCGTTTACCAAGGCGGTCTCGCACCAGAACCCGCTCATAAGAGTCCCTCCAGAACGTCGGCGAGGGCAACGGCGCCGGCTGAGGCGTCCTCGTCGGCCACGTATTCTTCCGGCGAGTGCGAGATTCCGCTCGGGTTGCGGACGAAAAGCATCGCCGAGGGGACATGTCCAGCCAAGACTCCGGCGTCGTGCCCGGCGCCGGTTGCCAACACCGGCGCGCCCGGCAGGAGCTCGCCGATGCGTCGGCTCAGGTCGGGGTCGAAATGCACGGTGTCACTGTAGGACTCCTCGGTGAGGCTAACGGTGCATCCCTCGCCTGCCGCGATCTCCCGGGCCGCGCGGTAGATCGATTCGATCAGTTGGGCCGTCACGGCGTCGTCGGGGTGGCGGGCGTCAAGCCAAAGATCCACGCGCGAGGCAATCACGTTGGTGCCGCCGGGAACCGGGGTCAAGCGCCCCACCGTGGCCCGCGCATCCGGCTGCTTCGCCGCGGTGTCACGGACGGCAACGACGATCTGCGCGGCCGCGACCATCGGATCGGCACGGTCGGCCATGAGCGTGGTCCCGGCATGGTTGCCTTGGCCGCTGACGCTGAGCTTCCAGCGGCCGTGGCCCAGGATAGAGCTTCCGACGGCGATGGCCGGGCCGCCCTGGCCCAGCCCCTTCCCCTGTTCCACGTGCAGTTCGACGAAGTCGCCGATTCGCGCCATGGCTTCCGGATCGGGACCGACGTGCCGGGGATCCAGACCATTGCTCCGGGCGATGTCGGCGAAAGTGTTGCCGTCGACGTCGCGCAGGTTCAGCGCCTTGTCGACGTCGATGGCACCGGCCAGGAGCCGCGAACCCAGGCAGGCCACGCCAAAGCGGGATCCTTCCTCTTCCGGGAAGACCGTGATGGCCAGGGAACGCCCCGGCTCAAGACCGCGGGAAATAAGGATGTCGACGGCGGCGAGCGCGGACGCGACGCCAAGCGGCCCGTCAAAGGCCCCTCCTCCCGGGACGGAGTCAAGGTGGCTCCCGGTAACAAGCGCACCGTCCTCGGGCTTTCCCCACCAGGCCCAGATAATGCCGTTGCGGTCGGTCTCGACGCCGAGGCCGCGCTGTTGGGCTTGCTCGATGAACCACTGCCTGAGGTCGAGCTCGGGCGTCGAGTAGACAGCCCTTGAGTATCCTCCGCGCACCGCATCGCGGCCCACGTCCTTGATTGAGTCAAGGAGCTGATTGACGGTTTCCACGTGTTCCTCCGATTAATGAAGACTGCCACCAAGTAAAAACCACATACCATCCAATGACAAGACCCTGAGCGCAGAACCATGACAATTAACAGTCCCGAAACACCGCCGAAACAGCGTGTTCCCACTGAGCGTCTCAAATCCCGGAATCTCAGGTAATTTCACGAAATCTCTTGCCATTCGATGAAAGTTCATTTTTACTTGATGGCAAGACATGGTGATCCAGACCACTTGAAAGCAGGCCAAGCAGTGGCAGCAGATTCCTCCACACGGACGGTCGAAAGGGCCTTGGCCCTCCTGAGCGCGGTCTGCACCGATGGCTCCATCAGCCTGAGCGACGCAGCACGGGTTGTTGACTTGTCGGCCAGCACCGCACTCCGTCTCCTCCGCACCTTGGAAGGCAGCGGATTCGTGAAGCGGGATCCGGGCGGAAACTTCCGTCCTGGTGCCAGCGTGATCCAGTTGGGAGCCCTCGCGTTGGGACAGGAGTCCCTCGTATCGCTCTGCACGCCGCACATGAAGCGGCTCGTAGCTGAAACGGGCGAGTCCTGCTATTTGAGCATTCCTGGTCCTGGGGAAACCGGAATCTACATTGCCATCGTCGAAGGTACCCGCTCCGTCCGGCACACCAGCTGGGTCGGCAGGAGCATTCCGCTGGAAGGGTCCGCCGCTGGCAAGGTCCTCACCGGCGGGCAGAACGGCCGCGGCTTCGCCATCGTGCGAAGCGGCGTAGAAGACGACATCACGGCCGTCGCCGCACCCATTGTGATCGGCGGCCGCACCGTGGCAGCCCTCAGCATCGTCGCACCGAGCTACCGCTTGGACGAAGCGAAGGCCCAGACATTTGGCGAGGAACTGGCGAGGGTGGCTGACAGCATCCTCGTGGAACCCTCCGGAGACCATGAAGTGCCCCAGGAAAGCATGGAAAAGAAATGATCAAATTTGAAAATGTCACCAAGGCGTACCCGGACGGAACGGTCGCCGTCGACGGCCTGAACCTCGAGGCACCGACCGGCAAGCTGACCATCCTGGTTGGCCCCTCCGGCTGCGGCAAGACCACTTCGCTGAGGATGATCAACCGCCTCATCGAACCCACCAGCGGAACCATCTACCTCGATGACCAGCCGACGTCGGGCATGGACGCAGCCTTGCTGCGCCGCCGGATCGGCTACGTCATCCAGCACGCAGGCCTCTTCCCGCACCGCACCATCGTCGACAACGTGGCCACGATGCCTGTACTTCTCGGGGAGAGCAGGCAGAAGGCCCGCATGAAAGCCCTCGAACTCATGGAGCGCGTCGGACTCCCTGCGAGCTTCGCCAAGCGCTACCCGTGGCAGCTCTCGGGCGGACAGCAGCAGCGCGTGGGCGTGGCCCGTGCACTGGCTTCGGATCCGGCCTTCATGCTCATGGACGAACCCTTCAGCGCGGTTGACCCCGTGGTCCGCGCGCAGCTCCAGGAGGAGTTCCTCCGGCTGCAGCGCGAGATCGGAAAGACCATCATCATGGTCACCCACGACATCGACGAGGCCCTCAAGCTCGGCGACCAGGTTGCCGTGATGCGCGTCGGTGGAAAGCTTGCCCAGATGGCGACGCCCTCGGAGCTGCTGACTTCCCCCGCTGACGAATTCGTGGCGGATTTCGTGGGGCGCGACCGTGGTTACCGTTCCCTCGGATTCACCAACGCGGCCGGCACGGTAGCTGTTGCCGAAGAAGCTGTGGTCACCCTCGGCGCCTCCGCCGCCGAGGCGCAAAGCAAGGCCACAGGAGCCTGGGTGCTGGTGGTCGACCCGCTGCGGAAGCCGCTCGGCTGGGCGCAAGCGGATCTCATTCGCGGCGAGCTCAAGAGGGAGCACCTCAACCTCAGCGGCACCTCAGCATCATCGTCCGGGACCATGCGCCAATTGCTCGACGCCGCACTTTCCTCCCCCAGCCGGCGCGGCGTCGTCGTCAATGAACACGGCGAGCTCATCGGCACAGTGACGGCCACCGACGTCGTCAAGGCGATCGAGGCCGAACCGCACTTGGAGACGGCACGATGAACTTTGAATGGCTGGGCCGCCAGTCCGACAACATCGTCTTCCTCCTCGGCTGGCACGTACTGCTCGCCGTCACTCCCCTCATCCTGGGCCTGCTGATCGCACTGCCGCTTGGCTGGTGGGCACACCGCAGCCGCCGGATCTACCCCCTTCTGGTGGGCGTAGCTGGCCTGTTGTACACGGTCCCTTCCCTCGCCCTGTTCGTCCTGTTGCCGTTGGTCCTTGGCACCAAGATCCTGGACCCTCTCAACATTGTGGCGGCCCTGACCATCTACACGGTGGCGCTGCTGGTACGCGTAGTGGCCGATGCCCTCGATTCCGTACCGGAAGATACCGTCCAAGCCGCGAAGGCCATGGGCTACCGGGGATACCAGAGCCTGGTGAAAGTGGAGCTTCCTGTAGGCGTCCCCGTGATCAGCGCCGGACTCCGCGTCGCAGCGGTATCCAACGTGAGCCTCGTTTCCGTGGCAGCGTTGCTAGGTATCCCGCAGCTGGGCTCGCTCTTCACCCAAGGCTTCCAGTTGCGGTTCTTCACCCCGATCATCGCCGGCATCATCCTCTGCGTGATCCTGGCAATGATCCTTGACGGACTGATCATCCTCCTCAACCGGTGGCTGACACCGTGGACTCCCAAGGTGGTGGCATCATGATCAACTACTTGTTCAATCCCGCACACTGGAGCGGCGCTGACGGCATCCCCAGCTTAATCGGGGAGCACCTCCTCTACTCCCTCATCGCCCTCGCCATCGCGGCCATCATCGCAATTCCCCTCGGTATCTACATCGGGGTCACAGGCAAGGGCGTCTTCATGATCGCCGGTTTGGCCAACGCGCTCCGGGCCCTCCCCAGCGTGGGCCTGCTGATCCTCTTGGTCCTGCTCATCTCGCCCGCGTTCCCGTCCAAAATGGGCTACATCCTGCCGAGCCTCATCGTCCTGGTGCTCCTCGCGGTCCCACCCATCCTGACCAACACTTACGCCGGCGTCCGCGCGGTGGACGCCGCCGCCGTCGACGCCGCCAAGGGCATGGGCTTCCGGACCATAAAGATCCTCACGGATATCCAGCTCCCTTGCTCGCTCCCGCTCATGCTGTCCGGCGTCCGCAGCGCACTGCTGCAGATCATCTCGACGGCGACCATCGCCGCGTACATATCCCTCGGCGGCCTCGGACGGCTACTGATCGACGGCAAGGCCCAGAACGACTACAGCCAGATGGTTGCCGGCGCCCTGCTGGTGGCCCTGCTGGCCCTGTTCTTCGACCAATTGCTCGCCTTCATTACCCGCAGGGTCGTCTCACCCGGACTGACCCGCCGCACGGTCAAGGCGGCCGCTGTGGCCGACACCGTGAACACCCCTGTCACGGTCTAAGCAACTCTCCCGTTTCATCCGGCGCCGGGCGTCTTGTCCGGCGCCCGCAAAACCACCCCCCATTTGGCCACCGCATGCCCTGCACCGGCCCTCCCCAGAGAGAATTGACATGAAAAAGTACCTGAGCGGTTTCGCCCTGGCGGCAGCCACCGCCATCGCCCTGAGCGCTTGTGGCGGCGGAGATCCCATGAGCTCCTCCAACAACAACTCCCAGGCCGCGGGCTCCACCGACAGCATCGTCGTCGGGTCCGCGGACTTCCCGGAGAGCCAGCTCATTGCCAAGATCTATGCCGAGGCCCTCAAGGCCAAAGGCGTCCAGGTCACGGAGAAGCCCAGCATCGGCAGCCGCGAAGTCACCATCCCTGCGCTGAAGGACGGTTCCATCGACCTCATGCCCGAATACAGCGGATCACTCCTCCAATACCTGGACCCCACTACGAAGGCCTCGTCACCGGACGACGTGACAAAGGAACTGAGCACCAAGATCCCGTCCGGACTCACCCAGCTCACGGCATCCAAGGCACAGGACAACGATGTCCTGACCGTAAAGAAGGAAATCGCCGACAAGTACAACCTGAAGTCCATCAGCGACCTCCAGCCGGTTGCCAAGGATCTCGTCCTCGGCGGCCCCCCGGAGTGGAAGACCCGCGTCAACGGTGTTGCCGGGCTGAAGTCCGTCTACAACCTTGACTTCAAGGAATTCTCAGCGCTCGACGCCGGCGGCCCACTCACGCTGAACGCCCTCCTTTCCGGCCAGGTACAGGCAGCCGACCTCTTCAGCACGGACCCGGCGATTGCCGAGAACCATCTGGTCCCCCTCGAGGACAACAAGAATCTGTTCACTGCCCAGAATGTCTTTCCGATCATCAACCAGAAGAAGTCCACGGACACCGTCAAGAACGTGCTGAACCAGGTCTCCGCCGCGTTGACCACCGATGACCTGATCCAGATGAATGGCAGGACCGCCAAATTCGAGGACATGGGACAAATCGCCAAGGACTGGCTCAAGTCCAAGAACCTGGCCTAGTTCGGGCAAGAAGCAACTAGTCCAGCAAGACTTAAGGAGTACGAAGAATGGCACCCGCCGATTTCACTACCGGAGCCCGTCCTGTCCGGGCCGCCCGCGGTACCGAGCTGACCGCGAAGAGCTGGCAGACCGAAGCGCCGTTGCGCATGTTGATGAATAACCTGGACCCGGAGGTTGCCGAGCGTCCGGATGACCT
>NZ_JBFRGF010000037.1:0-48027 GCF_052115205.1 Arthrobacter sp. 2RAF6
GAACCCGAACACCCCTACATGGGTGCCTGGTGGCCGCAAGGCCACGTGATCGGCTGGGAACACACCTTCACCCACGAAATCCGCGACTTCCTTCTGGCCATCGACGCCGGAACCCCGCCGACGCCCTCCTTCGAGGAAGGCCTCGCCGTACAGCAGGTCCTGGCCGCGATCGAGGAATCCGCCGACGCCAAATCCGCCATCATCCAGGTTGCCGGCCACCGACCATGACCGGTCACCGGCCACCCCGGCCTTCCAGCTTTCCCTCCCCCGAAAATCTTTCCCAAGGAGAACCCATGCCCCGCCCGTACACCCTGTTCACCGGCCAGTGGGCCGACCTGCCCTTCGAGGACGTCGCGCGCCTAGCCTCCGGCTGGGGCTATGACGGCCTGGAAATCGCCGTGTCCGGCGACCACCTGGACGCCTGGCGCTGGGAGGAACCCGGCTACGTCGAGAACAAACTCGCCATCCTGGACAAATACAACCTCAAGGTCTGGGCCATCTCCAACCACCTCAAGGGCCAGGCCGTCTGCGATGACCCCATCGACTTCCGCCACCAAGCCATCGTCGGGGCCAAAGTCTGGGGCGACGGCGAGCCCGAAGGAGTCCGTCAACGCGCCGCAGAGGAAATGAAGCACACCGCCCGCCTCGCCCGCGCGCTCGGGGTGGACACCGTCGTCGGGTTCACCGGCTCCTCCATCTGGCAATACGTCGCCATGTTCCCGCCCGTCCCCGAGAAAGTCATCGAGGCCGGCTACCAGGACTTCGCCGACCGCTGGAACCCCATCCTGGACGTCTTCGACGAACACGGGGTCCGCTTTGCCCACGAAGTCCACCCCTCCGAAATCGCCTACGACTACTGGACCACCGTCCGCACCCTGGAAGCCATCGGGCACCGGGAAGCGTTCGGCCTGAACTGGGACCCCTCCCACTTCATGTGGCAAGGCATCGACCCCGTCTCCTTCATCTGGGACTTCAAGGACCGGATCTACCATGTGGACTGCAAGGACACCAAGCTCCGCCCCACCGGCCGGAACACCGTCCTGGGCTCGCACCTGCCCTGGGGCGACCCGCGCCGCGGCTGGGACTTCGTTTCCGCCGGACGCGGCGACGTGCCCTGGGAATCAAGTTTCCGGGCCCTCACCGCGATCGGCTACGACGGGCCGATCAGCATCGAATGGGAAGACGCCGGCATGGACCGCCTCCACGGCGCCCCCGAAGCCCTCGCCAACCTCAAAAAATACGACTACCCCGCCTCGAACACTTCCTTCGACGCCGCCTTCAGCCAAGACTAACCACAGCGCGAACTGGCAGCAGATGACCCCAAAATCCGACGTTGCGGTCATCTGCTGCCAACTCGCGCCAGGAATTCCTCACAAGACGAAAGGACATCCGCATGCCTGGGAGCACAGCACCCGACGACGAAGCATTCGTCCCGCTGTTCGACGGCGTCAGCCTGGCCGGGTGGCACACGGCGCCTCGCATCTACGGTTCGGTGTATCCCGGTGGGCCGAGCGTCCTTGAGCATTTTGACAGCCTCGGACTTCAGCGTCCCATGGAGCCGGAAAAGCACCCGGCCCGCTGGAAGGTCGAAGATGGCGTCCTGATCGGCGAGCAGGATGCTCCCGGGAGCGGTTACGGCGGCTACCTTGTCAGCGACCAGGCGTTCGGGGACTTCGAATTGCTCCTTGAGATGCGTCCCGATTGGCCTGCGGACACCGGCGTCATGCTCCGGCGTCAACGGGACAGTTGGGAAGGGTTCCAAATCCTCGTGGACCACCGCCCATCCGGCGGGATCGGCGGCTTCTTCGGCAACGGACTGGCAAGTTTTTCGGCGGTTCCGTTCGCGATCGACGTCGTCCGGGACCCGAGCGGGCAACCCACCGGACTGGTCGCAGACGACCCGGCCACCTCAGCGGAGCCAGTCACCGAAGAGAAGCGCGACCGGCTGAGCTACGCCGCCGACGTCGACGATTTCCTGAACGTGTGGCGCTGGGACGACTGGAACGAATTGCGGATCCGCTGCGTGGGCGCCATGCCGGTCATCACCACATGGGTCAACGGTCTCAAGATCGCCGAACTCGATACTGCCACCCTGCAATCCCCCAATTACGACGCCGACACGGTCTACGAGGTGCTGGGCAACCGCGGGCATATCGCCCTCGAAGTCCACGACAACGACGCCATGTTCGGCGAAGCCCGCTGGGGCGTCGGAGCACAATGCCGGTGGCGGAACATCCGGATCAAGGAGCTACCGATCGACTCCGCGGTGCCACAGTGATACGCACACTTCAGCCGGGCCAAAGCTGCCAGGTCTGGATTGCTTCTGCGGGCACCGGAGCGCTCGAGCTTGTCTTCACCTCTGACGAGGTGCTCTTCGAGGCACCGAACTGGAGTCTCGACGGCGCCCACCTCATCCTCAATGGGGCTGGCAAACTGTGGACACTGGCTGTCCAGGACCGGACCATCGCCCAAGTACCCCTCACCGGGATCCCGGACCTCAACAATGACCACGTCCTCGCCCCCGACGGCGCGCGCATCTTCCTCTCGGCGAATGACGGACACATCTACGGCGCAGCCCTCGACGGCGGAAAAGCCACCAAGCTCACGCACGACGACAGCTCCTTCCATTTCCTCCACGGCGTCAGCCCGGACGGACTCGAACTCGCCTACGTAGGCATCGACGGCGGCGATTTCAGCAAGCCGG
This sequence comes from Arthrobacter sp. 2RAF6, assembly GCF_052115205.1. NCBI lineage: Bacteria > Bacillati > Actinomycetota > Actinomycetes > Micrococcales > Micrococcaceae > Arthrobacter > Arthrobacter sp. 2RAF6. Next base: position 2,705 of record NZ_JBFRGF010000037.1, read on the forward strand.
GCCAACTCATGACGATGCCAGCGGCCGGCGGCCCATCGGCGCCCGTGGACACCGGTCCTGGCCACTGCGACGGGCCCGAGTACTCTCCGGACGGGAAATGGCTCTACTTCAATACCGAGTCATTCACTACGCAGGCCGGGCATGCCCAGATTGCCCGCGCACGGGTGGACGGTACCGGCTTTGAACGCTTGCTCGGCAGCGACACCGTCGACTGGTTCCCGCACCTCTCGCCGGACGGGCGCCTGGCCAGCTACATCCGCTTCCCCAGCGGCACGGTAGGCCACCCCGCGGACTTGCCGGTCGACGTCGTCGTTGTTTCCGCCAGCGACTGGGCGACGCCGCTCCACACCTGGCCCCTCTTCGGCGGCCAGGGAACGCTCAATGTCAACAGCTGGTCACCCGACTCCGCCCGCTTCGCGTTTGTCGCCTATCCCAGCAATCTCCAAGAAGAGGCCTCATGACTGACATCGCCGCACTTGAACGCCAGGAAGAGGAGCTGATTTTCGCCGCCTTCGACCATGGCGACGCCTGGAAGCTCGGCTCCCGGCTGACCGGCATGGCCCAGGCGGCCGGTCACGCGATCGGCATCGACATCCGGCGCCCCGGGCTCATCCTTTTTCGCGCTGCGCTGCCCGGCATCACACCGGACCAGGAATCGTGGATCGCGCGGAAATCCGCACTCGTGTTGCGGATGGAAGCAAGCAGCGCGCTTGTCGAAGCCAGGCTGTCCTCTGCCGGTATCGATCCGGTAGCCAACGGATGGCTCGGAGCCGACTACGCCGTGACGGGGGGATCGTTTCCCGTGCGGGTCCGTGGCGTTGGCGTGGTCGCGGCCGTCACCGCATCAGGCCTTTCGTCGCAGGAGGATCATGACCTCCTTGTCGAAGGGATCCGGCAACATCTCATCGCCTAGGCAAGAACTTTCGCCAAAAAATTGTTGAACAATTCGTCCATGTGATGCATCATTGGGTGTAAGCCCCGACTGAGATCGGGATCACAAAGCCCGCCCAACGTTCCATGGAGGAACCATGTCCGCGACCACTTCGCCACGTTCAACACGGCGCAGCAAACCCTCGGCAGGCGCCATCAAGGCCTTCATTGCCAGCGTCACAGGAACCTCCCTGGAGTACTACGACTTCGCCATCTACTCGGTCGCCTCCGCGCTCGTCTTCCCCAAGATCTTCTTCCCCACGAACGACGAAACCACCGGCCTCCTGTTGTCCTTCTCGGCCTTCGCTGTGGGTTACCTCGCCCGGCCTATCGGCGGCGTTGTCTTTGGCCGGCTCGGGGACAAGATCGGACGCAAGAACGTCCTGGTCATCACCCTCATCCTCATTGGCGCGGCCACGGTCCTCATCGGTGCCTTGCCGGACTACCACACCATCGGCATCGGGGCCACGATCATCCTGGTCCTCCTTCGCTTGGCCCAGGGCATCGGCGTCGGCGGCGAATGGGGCGGCGCCGTGCTGCTGTCCAGCGAGTACGCCAACCCCAACAAGCGCGGATTCTGGTCGTCCGCAGCCCAAATCGGGCCGCCTGCCGGCAACCTGCTGGCCAACGGTGCACTGGCCGTCCTCGCCGCCGTCATGAGCAACGAATCCTTCATTGCTTGGGGCTGGCGCGTGGCCTTCCTCAGCTCGGCCATCCTGGTTGCCTTCGGTCTCATTATCCGGCTCAAGCTTGAGGAAACCCCGGTGTTCAAGGCGATCGAAGCCACCGGCGAACGGCCCAAGGCTCCGATCAAGGAGGTCCTCACCACCCAGTTCCGCCCGCTTCTTGCCGCCGCATTGTGCCGGATCTGCCCGGACGTCTTGTACGCCTTGTTCACCGTCTTCGTCGCGGTCTACGCCACCAAGGAACTGGGCATGACCACCGGCAACGTCCTGGGTGCGGTCCTGGTCGGGTCAGCATTCCAGCTGTTCCTGATCCCGGCCGCGGGGGCTGTCACGGACCGTTTCAACCGCCGACTGGTCTATGGCATCACCGCCGCTGCCACAGCCGTGTACATCCCCCTGTTCTTCCTCATGATCCAGTCCCGCTCCGTCCTGGCGCTGACCGTCGGCGTCGTGATCGGCCTCGGGCTGCACGCCTTCATGTACGGCCCGCAAGCAGCTTTCATCACCGAGCAGTTCCCGGCCAGGCTCCGTTATGCAGGCAGCTCCCTTGCCTACACCGTGGCGGGCGTCGTGGGCGGAGCGGTGGCACCGTTGATCTTCACGGCCCTCTACGCCGCCACCGGGAACTGGCTCCTGATCGCCGCATACTTGCTCGCCACGGCGGTGGTGACCATCATCGGTCTCGCCTTGGGCAAGGATCCGCAGCCGGAGGAGGATCTTCGCCTGCTTGCGGAAGCCCGCGCCTAAGCAGCCCGGCGGCCCGCGAGCAGAACGCTCCGGCGGGCCATCGCCGTCGTAATCTTTCCTGAAATGCCCCTTAAGATCAGTCTTGAGGGGCATTTTTGCGCCCGATTGCCAGAGAGGACCGCATGAGCCAGACAATCCGTGAAGCAACAGCGGACGACGCCGGACGGCTGGCGGAGCTTGCAGCCGTCACCTTTCCGCTCGCCTGCCCGCCGGACTCCTCGCCCGAAGACATTGCCGCGCACCTGCGCAGGACGCTCAGCGCGGAGAAGTTCACGGAATACCTTGCCGATCCGGACGTCACCATCCTGGCCATCGACGCCGCCGGGGAACTCCGCGGCTACAGCATGCTCGTGGCCCGACCCACTACCGATACCGACGTCGCTTCGGCCCTGACGCTCAACCCTTCCACGGAGCTGAGCAAGTGCTATGTGCATCCGGAACACCAAGGCCTGGGTGCTGCCGCGGAGCTCATGAAAGCCACCTTGGACCGCGCTGCCGGCTCGGGTGCTGCCGGGGTGTGGCTGGGTGTCAACAGCCAGAACGCCAAGGCCATCCGCTTCTATGAGAAGAGTGGATTCAGGAAGGTCGGGACCAAGTCGTTTCGCCTGGGCGATGCCGTGGAACACGATTTCGTGATGGAGCGGGCGGTCTAGGAGTGCGCTGAACGGACCCGCGACGCGCAATCAGTTTCACGAGGCCCGTATCGGCGTAGCGCCTGCCCGCATCTGCGTCGCATACCCTTTTGCGTGTCGTGAACGCTTGGCTGTGATCAGACCAACAGGCCATTCCGGGAATGACGCGCCTGAATATCCGGTTGTCGCCGTCATGAGGATTGAGATCTGGTCAGACGTCGCTTGCCCGTGGTGCTACATCGGAAAGCGCAGGTTCGAAACAGCCCTCGCCGAATTCCCGCACCGCGATTCGGTCGAGATCCAATGGCGCAGCTACCAATTGGACCCGGGCATCCCGGAACACTACGACGGCACAGAACTCGATTACCTGAGCAAGCGCAAGGGCATGGACCCCGCGCAGGTCAGCCAGATGTTCGAGCACGTGGCGTTGCAGGCAAAGGGCGAAGGCCTCAACTACCGTTTCGACGATGTCGTAGTGGCCAACAGCTTCACGGCACATCGCCTCATCCACCTCGCGGCCGCCCACGGCAAGCAGGACGAAGCCAAGGAGCTGCTCCTGAGCGGCCATTTTGAACATGGCAAAGACATCGGAAGCCAGGAATACCTGACCGGACTCGGCAGCGACTTGGGCCTGCCGGAAGCCGAAATCGCCGAGTTGTTCAGCACCGACAAGTACGCAGAGGACGTCCGCGGCGACATCGCCGAAGCCCGAATGCTCGGCGTCACCGGTGTGCCGTTCTTTGTCGTCGACCGCAAGTACGGACTCTCCGGCGCGCAGCCCGCCGAGGTCTTCACCCAGGCCCTCACACAGGCATGGCAAGAAGCGAATCCGCTGGTCGCCGTCGGCAGCCCCGACGCCGAAGCCTGCGGCCCCGACGGCTGCGCGATCTAGAACCTTTGCGCGAGCTGGCAGCAGATGACCCCAACAGCGCGCTGAGAGGTCACCTGCTGCCAGTTCGCGCCGCACACACCCAACTTTGCTGACAGATCACTGTAAAGTGTCTGTATGCCTAGGATTACGGCCGCCACCAATGCGGCGCAACGCGCTGAAACCCGACGCCGGGTCCTGACAGCTTTCGGCGAACTGCTCTTCACCCACGGCCTGCCCGGGTTGACCATGACCGACGTCGCGCGGCACGCTGGCGTCGGCCGGACGGCGGTATACAACTACTACGCCGACATGGAACAGCTCCTCATCGCGTACGCCCTGGACGAGACCGAGCGATTCCTGGGCGATCTACGCGAATCCCTTGCAGCGCTGCAGAACCCGGTTGACCGCCTGGCCCTTTATGTGCGCGCCCAGGTGGAGGACCTGAGCCGTCGGCACCTCCCGCCGGGCCCTGCGATGGGGGCTGTCCTCTCTCCAGCTTCCTTTGCGAAATTGGCAGGTCACGTCGGCGAACTCAACCTGCTGCTCCAGGACATCCTGCGCGACGGAATCGCGGCCGGCTACCTCCCGCCCACCGACGTCGGCCAGCTCGCCAGGCTCATCCACGGAACTCTTTCCTCCAGCGCGGCACGCGGCAATGCCGCGAACGGAGCGGAGCTGGACGAGCTTGAGGAGCGGCTGGTCCAGACCGTGAGGTTCATCCAGTTGGGCGCAGGAGCAAGGTTCGACGACGACGGCCGGCCCGCGCGCCTGGCGTGACTCTGCCGCGCGGCTGACGCTGTCCGCGGAAGGCCAACGCTAAGGCGTCGGCATCACCGGCAGCTTCGCATTGTCCGGAATCCGCTGGTCCAGTCGGGGACAACTGAGCTTCCCCGGAGTGTTGTCCACCAGTTCCGGTGGCACGAGTGCCGAGAAGCCGGGAGCGAGGATGAGGTCCACGGAGGCATCCGTGCGTTGGTCCTGGAAGTAGTCGGTGCCCGCGATGTTCCTCTGGATATTGAACGCCGCCGCTTGGCCGCCGGATCCCGAAACAACCACGGCCGGGCCGGTGTAGCTGGTGGTGGAGTTGTCGACGGTGCCAACGTTGTATCCCCGGGCCTTCAACTGGTCTGCCACGTTCTTGGCCAGGCCAGCCTTGCCAGCGGCGTTGTAGACATTGACGCTGATTTTGTTGTTGGGCATGTAGTCGAAAACAGTGGCAGGACACACGGCCGCCGGCGCCTGGCTTGCAACGGCCGAGGGGAAGCGGATCACCCCGTTGATTACTGCCCATGCGCCCACGAGTCCGGCAACCACCACTCCGACGAGCAGCGCGAGAACGATCCCATGCAAGAGGCGCCGGCTGAACCACCCCGGATGGCTCTCCGGTCCAGGAGTATCGGCAAAAGTTGCCCGAAGTTCCGGCCCTGTGACAACGCGATGACCGTGCAGACTCATCGGGTCTTTCTGACGACCGGGACGTTTCCGGCGCTTCCTCGGATCCGCATTTTCGGGCACCGCCACCTGCTCCTCCGGGATTGTTTCGTTAACCATCTATCACCAGGACCCGGGCGTGGATGGCCGTGCGCTGGTGGAGCGCAGTACGGACTGCACGGTGGAGCCCGTCTTCGAGATACAGCAGGCCTTGATACTGCACCACATGCGGGAAAAGGTCGCCGAAGAACGTTGAATCCTCGGCCAGCAGTGCTTCCAGGTCAAGGGTGCGCTTAGTGGTGACGAGTTCGTCGAGCCGGACCGGACGCGGAGGCAGCGAGGCCCAGTCCTTGGGCGTGGAAAAACCATGGTCAGGGTACGGGCGTCCCTCGCCCACAGCTTTGAATATCACTTTGCAAGCCTAAAGAAGTAAGGCGTCCAAGGGAACTTGTGAGAAGTCGGTCACCAAGGTTGTGGCCAAAAGGTGACCGTTGACGGACGGTGAGCGCTGAAACGGTGCCGCCTGCCGCCGTCGCCGTCACACCGCTGCCGCCATCACGCCGGACTGACAGAATGGGTTCATGACTGCTTCAATGCCAGGCACGCACCCGGCTGCTCCTGCCCTCGCACTCCTCCTCGACGTCGACGGCCCTGTCGCGAGTCCCGTGACACGCGACGTGAAGCCGGAAATCATCGCCGACCTCGTGGGCTTGGCATCCGCAGGCATCCCCGTCATTTTCAACACCGGCCGCTCAGACGCTTTCATCCGCGAGCAGGTCATGGCGCCCATGATCGCCGCCGGAATGCCCGCGGGAACCGTGGTCCACGCGATCTGCGAGAAGGGCGCTGTGTGGTTCAGTTACACCTCGGGCGGCCCGGGACCCATCCATGTGGACCATGACCTTGCTGTTCCGAAGGCCTACGGCGACGACGTCCGCCGCATGGTGGCAGAGGACTATGCGACTCACATGTTCTTCGACGAGACAAAGCGCGCCATGGTGTCGGTGGAGCAGCATCTGGATGTCTCAAGTGACGACTATCTGGCCGAGCAGAAGCTCTTCGACGCCGATGCATTGGAGCTCATGGGCAGGCACGGGCTCTCCGCCGCTCTCCTCGATCACCACGCACCAGAGTCCGACGACGCCGCCGACTACCGCCTGGATCCCACCATCATCTCCACGGATATCGAGTCCATCCGGCTCGGCAAGGATCTCGGCGCCAGCCGCGCAGTGGAACTCCTCGCGGCCCAAGGGATCACCCCGCAGGCCTGGCGGACCGTGGGCGATTCTCGCACGGACTACGCTATGGCGGATTGGCTCCACCACAACGACCACCGCGTCAAGCACGTCGACGTCCGGCCCGCGGACGGCGTGCCCAACAAGCCCTACGATGTTCTTACAGCCACAGACCTCGGCCTGGGCGACGACGTCATTCACGACGACGCCGGAGGCGCATTCCTGCGCAGTTGGCGTGAAGCGTTGGCGGGCTAAGGCCACCAAGCCCGCGCGAACCACAACCTTTCGGAGAAAAGCCATCACAGACATGGACCAGCAAGCAATCTACTTCGGTAGCCCCGCCTCCGACGACGATGCCGTCGTTCCCGAACCGACATCGCCCGCAGTCGAGGCGCGCCTCAAGCACCGCGCCGACGTCGTCCGCCATCGCGGCCGGTACAGCTTGCTGAACCAGAACCGCACCCCGCAGCAGGTGATGGTCGAAGACCTTCTCGTGATCCGCGCCGCTCTGGACGCGGCCGGGTTGGACTTCATCCTGGTCCGCGGCAATGACCACCGGCCCGTGATCGCGGTCGATTGGAAGCTCCGGAAGAAACTGCGCCAGGCTTTGGTCTCCGCTTTCCGGAACGAGCCGTTCTACTCCATGACCGTTGATGCGCGGAAGAAATCCACGTTGCTGGTGGCCGACGGCGAGCTCTCGAGCAACCGGAAGGCCCGGATCTTCCGGCTCTTCCGTCCACGCGTGGAGCCCGGGGGCGGGCTGACTTACGGCCCCTCGCTGGGCGTGCAACTGGAATTGTGGGAGTTCGACGGCGAACAACTTGTGTTGCCGGTGGAAAACTCCCTGACCCGGCGAACCATGTTGCGCCAGGACGCTGTCCGGGGCACGGTGGAACGCCACGGGCTGAGCTGGCCGACCATCGAGAACATGTTCGCGGACCACGCGAGCGACATCGATTTCGACGTCGACATTGTCTTTTCGTGGGTGGACGGCAACGATCCCGCGTACATCGCGGCCCGCCGCGAGCAAATGAAAGACGCTGTCGTGGGCGAGGGCGACGCCCACGAGGCCCGTTTCCGGCAGATCAACGAGCTCAAATATGCCCTGCGCTCCGTGTATATGTATGCGCCCTGGATTCGCCGGATCTACATCGCCACGGACTCCCCCGCGCCGGAGTGGCTGGCCGAGCACCCGAGTGTCAGGATCATGCGCAGCGAGGAGTTCTTCAAGGACCCCACAGTGCTGCCCACCCACAATTCCCAGGCCGTGGAATCCCAGTTGCACCACATTGAGGGACTCTCCGAGCACTTCCTGTATTCCAACGACGACATGTTCTTCGGACGGCCCGTGGCACCGGACATGTTCTTCACTCCCGGCGGAATCACCAAGTTCATCGAAGCCTCCACCCGGATCGGGCTGGGAGAGAACGACGCCGAACGCAGCGGCTTCGAGAACGCTGCCCGCGTCAACAGGAAACTCCTCTGGGAGCGGTTCGGGCGCATCACCACACGCCATCTGGAACACACCGCCGCGCCCCTTCGTCGCAGCGTGATCGCAGAGATGGAGAGCGAGTTTCCGGCCGAATTCGCCAAGACGGCGGGCAGCAGGTTCCGCGCGGCGGACAACATCTCGGTGACCAACTCGTTTTACCACTACTACTCGTTGCTCACGGGCCGGGCAGTGACGCAGACGGCGGCCAAGGTCAGGTATGTGGACACCACCCTGTGGTCAGGGCTGCACTACCTGCCCACCTTGCTCGCCAAACGCAACGTGGACTTCTTCTGCCTCAACGATGGCAGCTTCCCCGAGGTGGCTGCCGACGAACGGGCCGGACTCGTGACGGACTTCATGGAGAAGTACTTCCCGGTCAAGGCGCCGTGGGAGAAGTAGTACGCTAGCGGCGGGTCATCTCCGGGCGCTTCGCATCCGCCCTGGAACCGCGTTCGTGCGTAGCTCGCTGGGGAATCCGGACGCCTGCTTCGGCGAGCCGGCGCCTGGTGGCTTCCGGGCTGACGTACTCACCGACAGTCGGCGATTTTCCCAACGGCACCACTGAATGCACGATCGTCTGCTCGTAAACGTGCACCAGGTTGAATGCCTGGGCGCCATCCCGGCCGCGGGTGCCGCCCTGCGGAACGTTGAGGTCCTGCGTGTAGCAGCTCGCGGAAGCCACCGATACCGGGACCCCGGCGAAAGTGGCCGTGGTGGAGTAGTGCAGGTGACCGGCCAGGATGGAGCGGACATCCGAATTGCGTACGACGTCGGCCAGCGCGGCTTGGCCGCGCAGCTCCACGAGGATGGAGAGGTCAAGGACGCTCGGGACCGGAGGGTGGTGGAGGGCAAGGATCGTGCCGTCCGGAGCCGGTGTTGCGAGCTCCGATCCCAACCAGTCGAGCTGGCTCTGGCTTAGCTCACCGTGGTGGAAGCCGGGCACGGAGGTATCCAGCGTGATGATCCGCAGGCCGTTGACGAAGTAGCTGTGATCCACCGGGGCGTCATTGTCGCTCTGGTCGAAGAGGCCCGCACGGAAATTCGCCCGATCGTCGTGGTTTCCCATCGCCCAGATCACCCGCGCTCCCATCTCTCGACAGGCAGGCTCGACGATCGACCGGAGTTTGGCGTAGGCGCCCGGCTCACCTTGATCGGCGAGGTCACCGGTGAAGATCACGGCGTCGGGACGGACCTTTGACGCGTGCACTTCCGAAAATAGTTGCCTGAGATGGGCTTCGCTATCGACCGCGCCGTAAAGGGGCTCCGACCCTCCCAACAAATGGGAGTCGCTAAGGTGCAGAAGTACGTGTCCTGGCCGCGGGTGCTCGGCCTCGATGAGCTCCATGACTACCTTCGGGTCGGTAGGAGGCGGCGCCTCCGGTGTCAGTCCCCAATAGACCCAATCCAACCAGACAAAAGGCTAACGCAGGGTAACTTACGGTCGGAATGTTGGAAAATTACTCACGTTCCCCCGCGATCCTCGCTCACCTTTGGGGCAACTTTCGACGACGCCCGCTCACCTTTGACTGAAATCCACCTCTTGACTCAAACATGTGCCGCCCCTCACAATAAGTGAATGGCTTTCACTAAAGAAACAGCGGCAATGGCGCCGCCCGCAACTTCCAGCCCTGACGTTGGATTGAAGAAGAACGCAATCGGCACTCGCGACATTGTGTTCATGTTGGTGTCAGCGGCCGCTCCGCTGACCATCGTCGTCGGCATCGCCCCGCTCGCCCTCGCTGTGGGCGGCGTCGGCGCTCCCTCCATCTACATCGCCGCGGCTATCGGCCTGGGCCTGTTCGCCATCGGTTTCATGGCGCTCACCCGCCACGTCCGGTCCTACAGCGGCTTCTACGGCTACATCTCGAAAACCCTCGGCCGCGTGGTCGGCCTCGGTTCCGGCCTGACTGCGTGGATGAGCTACAACGGCCTGCAGATCGGCCTTTACGGACTGCTGGGCATCCAGGCCAATCTCGCCGTGAAGTCCTTCACCGGGGTGGAACTTCCCTGGTGGCTCTACGCGATCGTGTCGATCGGGGCCGTCTGGTACCTGGGCTGGCGCGGGATCGACGTCGGCGCCAGGGTCCTCGCTGTCCTGCTCACCCTCGAAACCCTGATCGTCGCCATCGTCGCCGCGTTCGTCCTGGCCCAAGGCGGCGCACACGGCATCAGCTTCGAATCATTCAGCCCGCAGGCCATCTTCTCCCCGCAGTTCGCCGCAGTCCTTGGCCTTGGTTTCTCCGCCTTCATGGGATTTGAATCCGGAGCCCTGTACAGGGAAGAGGCCCGGGACCCGGACCGCAGCGTCCCGCGTGCCACCTACATCTCCATCGCCTTCATCGGCGCGTTCTACGCCTTCGCCGTCTGGATCATCGTCCAGGCCTTCGGAGCGGACGCCGTCCAGGCATTCGCCGCGGGCCACCTCGACGCCGGGGACACCGCCTACATCGCAGCGGGCAACTTCGCGGGCGGCTGGTGCGTGAACCTCATGAGCGTGCTGATCGTCACCAGCATCTTCGCCGCCCAGCTCTCCTTCCACAACACCATCAACCGCTACACCTTGTCCCTGAGCCGCGAGGGTATCTTCCCTAAACGCTCCGGCGGCATCAGCCCGCGATACCGCACCCCGTCCGTGGCCGGCTTCGACCAGACCCTCCTCGCGCTCGCCCTCGTGATCGGTGCGGCCCTATTCCACCTGGATCCCTTCACCCAGTTCCTGATCTGGACGAACACCCCGGGCGTGATCGGCATCCTCCTCCTGCAGGCCCTCACGGGTGTCGGCGTCGTGGTCTTCTTCACCCGACTCAAGGACCATGGCCTTCGCTGGTACGTCGTCCCCTCCGCCGTGGCCGCCACCATCATCATGTGCGCAGTGACCTACCTGATGGCGAATAATGCCCAGCTGATCACAGGCCTCCCGGCCGGGGACCCCGTCAACACCACGCTCCTCGTGTTCGCACCGATCCTGTTTGCCGCAGGAACCGTACTGGCCCTCGTGCTGCGCAAGGTCAACCCGGCCGCCTACCAGCGGATCGGCCACGCCGAGTGATCCCGGAGCCTAGTCTTGAGGGATGCAGACTCCCAGCAAAACCAGCCAGCTAGGACGGCCCCGGACACCGAGGCTCTCGCGGAAGGCGATCGGCCGTGCGGCGCTCGAGATGTTCGAAGAAGAAGAGAGCCTCTCCATCCCGCGGCTCGCGGAACGTCTGGGCGTCAGGCAGTCATCTTTCTACAAGCACGTCACGGGTCGGCAGGAGATCATCGAACTGGCCCGTGGCGCGCTCGTAGAAAAAGCTCCGATGCCCGAGTTGCCGACTGGCAGCCTTGACGACGTCATCCGCGGGATCTTCGACTCCCTCCGCAAGGCGTACAGCATGGTGCCGGCGCTCCTTCCCCTCCTGCTCACGCAGCCGGTGTCACACCCGGCAGCCTTGGAGCGCTACGACCAGTTTGTCGAAGCGTTTGAGATCGCGGGGACGCCACGGCACCTCATCATTCCCGCGTTGGAAACCCTCGACAGCGCAGCGATCGGCGCGAGCCTCGACGCAATGACGATGGAATCAGCATGGAGCATCAACGAAGAGGAGGAAGGCACTTACCCCCATCTGTTCGCGGCAAAGAAAGCCGTGGCAGAGCACCCCGTAGACCGCTTCGCCTTCCTGGCCGATGTCCTCTCGGCAGGATTGAAGGCCGCTATCGACGACGACTGATCCTCACCGGGCCGGCGTCGGACACCCGAACACAAGGAGTTACATCGTGACCACGCCCGAGCCCATCGATCTCGTCATCTTCTCGTCCAGCATCCTCCACGGTGAGGCGCTCACAGAGACCGCCGGTTTCGTCGCCATCTCAAATGGCCGCATTGCGCACGTCGGCCGCGCCGACGGCGAGCAGACAGCCAACCCCGCCGCCGAATGGACCGCACGGGCCAAACAAGTGATCGACGTCGGCGACGCAACAATCTGCCCCGGCCTGATCGACGCCCACATCCACCCCATCCACGGGGCGGAAATCGCCCGCGGCCTTGACCTGGGCGGGGTCACCGAGCTCCACGCCGTCCGCGCCGCCCTTGCACGGCACGCCGCTTCCACGCCGCACGCCGTCGGCTCCGATTGGTTGTTCGCTTGGGGCCTCGACCCTGTCATCTTCGGGGACGCGGTCTTCGACAACTCCCTCTTCGACGGCATCCTCGACGAGGAACTCGTATTCATCACCTTGTTCGACGGCCACGCCTCACTTGTCTCCGACGCCGCCCTCAAGCTCGCCGGGGTCACCGGAACGGAAGAGCTTCCCAGTACCGGCTATGTCGGGGTCGACCAGCACGGCAAACCGAACGGCATGCTCTACGAGATGGCCGCCCAGGACCTCGTTCGCGGCGTCCTCCCCCAGCCCTCCTTCGATCAGCGGGTCGACGAACTCGGGAAGCTCCTGCGTTCCATGGCCGAAGCCGGGCTGGTAGCCGGCCAAATGCTGGACTTCGGGGCCCCGGACACCCTGGAGGTGCTGGAGGCCCTCGAACGCAGAGGCGAGCTCGCCATCCGGCTGCGCGTCTCCCCGTGGGTCATGCCCGGTGCCACCGAGAAGGACCTGAAGGCCATGCTGGCGATGCAGGGCCGGCACGGCAGGCGCTGGCACGTTCACGGCATCAAGCTCATGATGGATGGAACCATCGACAATGGCACGGCATGGCTCTTTGAACCCGACACCCACGGAGAATCACTCCACCCGCTCTGGCACGAGCCTGAGGCCCTCGCCGCAGCCATGAAGTTCTTCCACGAACACCGGATCCCCACCACCACGCACGCCATCGGCGACAAAGCGGTGTCCTTCGTCGCGCGGACCATCGGGGCCCTTCCCAAGAACGGCACGGTCCACCGGATCGAGCACATCGAGTCCATCCCGGATTCGGTCTTGGCGGAAATCATCAGCGCGGGGGCTGCAACGAGCCTGCAGCCGACGCATTGCGCCCTCTACAGCCGCGCCGACCACAGCGACAACTGGTCCCGCAGGCTTGGCAGCGAACGGGCCAACGACGCGTGGCGCACCCGCGATCTGCGAGACGCCGGAGCCATCGTCGCCCTCGGATCGGACTGGCCCATCGCTCCTTTCGACCCGCGGGCGATCATCGCCTCAGCCCAGACGCGCCGCCCGGCCGGCCAGCCCGACGTCGAGCCCGTCCAGCCCCGGCAGTCGCTGTCCGCGCGTGCCGCGCTCGAAGGCTACACGAGTCAATACTGGCGGTCGGTTGGCGAAGTAGGCGGAACCGTGGAGAGAGGAGCCCGCGCCGATCTGACGATTGTTGGACACAATCCCCTGACCACCGCGCCGGACGAATTCGCGCAGACGCCGGTGATCCTGACTATTGTCGACGGAGAGATCGTTGTTGACAACTGGCAGACGCTCACCGCGGGGGTCACTCGGGATTCCCTCCAGAGGGCCTAGGCGAGGGCGTCTTCGAGTGCCTCGATGAGCTCTTCGGAATCGGGCTCGACGGCGGACGGGAAGCGGGCGAGCACCTCGCCTTCGCGGCTCACGAGAAACTTTTCGAAGTTCCACTTCACCTTCTGCGGTTTGGAACCGTCGGCCGTCCGGGTCAGCTCGGCATACAGGGGATGCTGCTCCTTGCCCCGGACCTTGGACTTGCTCGCGAGCGGGAACGACACTCCGAAATTGCGCTGGCAGAAGTCCGCGATCTCGGCGTCGGACCCCTGTTCCTGGCCGGCGAACTGGTTGCACGGCACGCCCAGAACCTCGAATCCACGGTCACGGTATTTGCCGTAGAGCTCCTCAAGTCCCGAGTACTGGCGCGTGAAACCACACTTCGAAGCCACATTGACTACCAGTACGGCTTTGCCCTCGAAACGCCCAAAGTCGGCCTGGGAGCCGTCGTTGAACGTCAGGGGGATGCTATAGAGCGGGGACATTGAATCGCTTCCTTACGAGGGGGAACCTCGGCAAACTGCCGCGTTCGAGTCTACGCGCGGCAGTGCCGTTCGGCGGGCTCCAGGAAAGCGATGACTTCTACGGCTGAGGGGATGCCGTTTTGGTGGTCGCGGTAGCCGACGGCGTGGGGCTCGTGGGCGCCGACGGCGTGGGCTCCGCGGGTGCCGGCGGGGGCGGGGCTGACTGGGTGTGGGTCACGGTCGGTACCGGAGCGGGGAGGCCCGACGTCGGCGCCACCGTGGGCGATACAGTCACCACAGGCGGGACTGTCGCTGTGGGCACCGGTGTCACCACAGGCGCTTGCGTCGCGGTAGGCGCTTGCGTCGCGGTAGGACTCGGGGTGCCGCTCGGTGTCTTGCTTGGTGTGGTGGTGGCACTCGGCGAGGGCGTCGGCGTCGCGGTCGGGGTGCCAGTCGGCGTCGCGGTCGGGGTGCCAGTCGGCGTCGCGGTCGGGGTGCCAGTCGGCGTCGCGGTCGGGGTGCCAGTCGGCGTTGCGGTCGGGGTGCCAGTCGGCGTCCCGGTGGGTGACGGCGTCGGACTACCGGTGGGTGACGCCGTCGGCGTTTGCGTGCCCGTAGCAGACGGGCTTGGAGGCACAACCTTCGCTTCCTGCACCCCGCCGGTCACGGCCTGTCCGTTGGGCACGGCTCCCGGGTCAGTCGGCACGGCCCCGGGGATGGACCAGACCGACCCCGCCGAGGTCGCGGTGGCGGAGCCTGGCTGGTAGCTGACCATCGGGATATCGCCGAGGGGATCCACCTGCTTGGTTGGCAGGAACGTCCAGTTCATCGGGTTGGTGTAGACGCCGTTGAGGATGGTCTCGAAGTGCAGGTGGCAGCCGGTCGAGGAACCCGTGGTTCCCACTCTGGCTATGACCTCGCCTACCCGGACCGATTGCCCCTTGGTCACGGCGATTCCCTGCAGGTGGTTGTACGTGGTGACGAGGCCGTTGCCGTGATCGATTTCCACGCGGTTGCCGCCACCCCATGGATGCCAGCCAACGGCCCGGACCACGCCGGAGTCGGCCGCGTAGACGAGCGTGCCGCAAGCCGCGGCGAAATCCTGGCCCCAGTGGAACTCGCCCGGCAATCCGGTGAAGGGATCGATCCTCAACCCGAAGGGAGAGCTCGGAAACAGCACTTCGAGCGGCGCGTAGAGTTTCCCGGCAGGCGGCCGGTCGAGGGAACTCGACGCGACGTTGAGGCTGCCTACGCCGTTCTTGTCGAGGGTTTGGACCGGGGAACGTTCAAAAGACACCGTGGCTTTGTCACCTGCCTGGACCGGGGCCGATGACGGGCTTTGGGGCACAGTTTCCTGCGCGCTGGAAGTGGCACCATCCGTGGGAAGCATGCCGGGTTCGACCTGGCCAGTGGCCATGGATCCATCGCTTGCCGGTCCGCCCAAACCTGGGCCCTGGAAACCAAAAGCGAGGATCACCACGACAGCGAGGAAGCACGCCGAAAGGACCCGGCCAAGTTTTCTTGTGAGCGCCAGGTCGACGACCTGGCCAGACTCATGATGCTTTCCCACAGCGGCTCCTGAGACAGGCGCTCATCCCCAGTACGGGCGCGCTTGTCCCATTGTGTCCGCTATCAAATCGAATGGGAACACTCGACTTCATACTTGGCCGGTTCGCGAAACACTTGCCGGACGGTTCCGGGCTACTCGCCGAGGTTCTCTTTCAGCAACGCGCGGTGCTCGACGGCGGCATCCGAATGGAGCGCGCGGCCGGCGTCGGTCAGCTCGAGGTACAGCGAGCGGCGGTCATCTGCGCAGGTTACGCGGGAGACGAGTCCGGCCTTCTCCAGCCGGTCAACAACCTTGGAAACGGCACTCTGGGTCATGGGAGTCCGCTCCCCGAGTGCCTTCATGCGGCAGGCAGAGTCAACGCTTTCGGCAACGAGATCGAGGATTTCGAATTCGTTCAGGCCGATGTCGAACTTGGCTTCGAGGGCGCGGTCTATGGCGGCCGCGGTCCGGAAGTACGAGTTCTGGATGCTGCGCCATTGCTCAACCAGCTGGCGATCCTGCGTTGTTGCCATGGCCCGATTCTAGTCGAAACGCCGGATAAAGTCCACGTCATAAGATTCCCAGTCATATTCCTTGTCATTGAATGACGTGTCATATAGATTGATCCCATGACTTCACCGAGCACCCTCACTAGATCTGCCGAGCAGCTCCATACAGCCGTCCGCTGGACCCGGGCCCAGTGGCTGCTACTGATGGTGGTGTGCACCGTCCTGGCCCTCGACGGCCTGGACGTTTCCATGGTGGGCGTAGCCCTTCCCTCCATCGGCCACGAACTCCACCTCGGAACCGATTCCCTGCAGTGGATCGTTTCCGCCTACGTCCTGGGCTACGGGAGCCTCCTGCTCCTGGGCGGGCGGCTCGCCGACCTGCTGGGCCGGCGTCGGATCTTCCTGATCGCCTTGACCGTGTTTGCTGCGGCATCACTCCTCGGCGGCCTCGTGAACGATCCCACCCTCTTGATCGCCACGCGCTTCGTCAAAGGCCTGGCCGCGGCGTTCACTGCCCCTACCGGGTTCTCCATCATCACCACCAACTTCGCTGAAGGCCGCGAGCGCAACAAGGCCCTGTCGATCTTCACCACTTTCGGCGCGAGCGGCTTTTCGCTCGGGCTGGTGGTTGGCGGGCTCATGACGAGCCTGAGCTGGCGCTGGACCTTCCTGGTGTCGGTACCGATCGCCGTCGCCGTCGTGCTCCTCGGCATGTTGTTCATTCCCCGGGACAAGCCATCCACGGAAGAGAGCGGCCATGATGTCTGGGGCGCAGTCACCCTCGCGCTCGGCATGCTTGGCCTCGTGTACACCTTGGTTTCAGCTCCGGAGAAGGGCTGGGGATCTGTGGCAACAATCGCCGGATTCGCCATCTCTGCGGCCGTGCTGGCAACCTTCGCCGCCATCGAAAACCGCGTCAAGCACCCGCTCATCCGCTTCGGCATCCTTCGCGAAGGATGGGTGGCCCGCGCCAACCTGAGCGCAGTTGGATTGTTCGGCTCGTACCTGAGCTTCCAGTTCATCCTCACCATGTACTTGCAGTCGGTACTCGGCTGGTCTCCCTTGGGCATGGCGCTTGCCCTGCTTCCCACGGGGCTCCTCGTGGCAACGAGCGCACCCTTCGCGGACAGGTTCATCGAGAAATTCGGGGCCCCGAAGCTCATCCTCACCGGTCTGACCGCCATGGGACTTGGCTACGTCTTGTTCCTCCGCGTTGGAACCTCACCCAACTACGTCCTGGACATCCTGCCCTCGGTCATCCTGCTGGGCATCGGTTTCGCCTTGGCCTTCCCGTCCATCAACGTCCAAGCCACGGCTGGAATCCGGGATGCGGAGCAGGGGCTGGCTGCTGGACTCATCCAGACCAGCACGCAGGTTGGCGCAGCCCTTGTCCTTGCCGTGACGACTGCCCTCGTCAGCGGGCATGACGCGGGCGCAGGCACGAACAGCACCGTCAGCGCGGCAGCCATGCTCGATCAGTACCGGCCCGGTTTGGTCCTGAGCGCCGCCGTGGCAATCGCCGCCCTGCTGGTGGCAGCGTCACCGGCGCGCCGCCGTCGGGCACTCGCTGAGCAACCCGCAGCCTAAGCGGACCTCGTGAAAGGTGCCGGCCTGCTGTTCGACAGCGGGCCGGCACCTCTGCGTACACAAGAAGGCACCTTGCGCCAACAGAATGCTGCGCAACAATGGACCATGGTCAACTTCCTGAAGAAGTGGCGAGCGGAGCTGCGGATGACTTTTACGGGTCACCCGCAGTCCACGCCTGACTGGGTGCTGCGGCTTGCGGAAGGAAACGACCCCGGATACCACCTTCCCGGCTCGGCCGTCTGGGCTGTCCACGGGTCCATGTCCACGATCGTCGCGGGAATCCGGGTGCTGCTCATGCAGTCCTTGCACCCCGGCGCCTTGGCGGGTGTGTACGACCATTCAGGCTTCAAAAGGGATCCCCTCGGCCGGCTGGCGAATACCATCCGGTGGATATTCACCGTGAGCTACGGATCCATGGATGCGGCCCAGACGGCAACCTCCTTCGTGCGGCGGGTGCACGACTCCGTCAAAGGCAGCTACGTTGACGCCCAGGGACAGACCCGCGAGTATTCAGCAAACGATCCCGAGCTTCTGCGGTGGGTCCACGTTGCGTACGCGGATTCCTTCGTGGCGGCGCACCGGATCTGGGGAGGCGCCATCCCCGGCGGCACCGATGCCTACGTCCGCGAGTGGGCCCAGGCCGGCCGCCTGATGGGAGTCGAGGACCCTCCCCTGAGCCTCGCCGAGGTGGCGTCGGAAATGGACCAGTGGTATGCCTCCGGGCACCTCCGCGCGGACGAGCGGCTCAGGGAAACCATCGATTTCATCCGATATCCCCCGTTGAAAGCGTCGCTGCAACCCGGTTACCGGATTTTGTTCGCCGCGGCCGTGGCCAGCCTGGAACCTCGGTACCGGGAACTGTTGGGGCTTGAAAAGGCCCGTTTTGGCCCCATCCCGCTGCCGTCGATTCTCGCCGCGCGGGTGGTCCTCGCCGTCGTCCGCCTGACTTTGGGACGCAGCGGCCCCAGCGAGAAGGCCGCCCGTCAGCGGTTGCGGCGCTTGGGGTACGAAGCCTAGACGCAAGGAAGCCCGGCGGAGCGGCTTGTGGCCGTCCCGCCGGGCTTCCTTGACGAATCGCTAGATCAGCGAGTCCGACAGGTGGTTCGGAGTTCCAAAGCGGTGCGCCGTGATGCTGATGGCCTGCTCGTGCAGGAACGGCAGCATCTCGATGCGGCCGGCGGGGGTCACCGTGCCGTGGTAGATCGCGACGTCGGGACGACCGCCGGTCGCTGCGCTCAGCGCGCTGCTGTCCCCGCCGATCAGGCGGATGCGGCCGCCGTTGATGCCTGCCGCGGAAGCCAGCCATTCGGCGTCGTTCTGGATGCGGGTGCTCACGCCGAGCCCAGCGAGCGCTGCGACAACTGCTTCGGGAAGCTCGACGGCGGAGGACACCGTGAGTGCTGAACCCGCCACCGCCCCGGCTGCTACGACGCGAAGCAAGTCCACGAGCTTCCCGTCCTCGGACAAGCGGATGGTCACGGGGACGGCCCGGTACCGGAAGACGTTGCGCTCGGCGCTCAGGCCGGAGACGTCCTTGCGGGTGCCGAATTCCGTGGCCCATGCGGCGGCGTCGCTGAAGAGCGCCTTCTGCAGGGCCTCCGCATCGCTGGCCTCAACAAGCGGGCCCGCGGCCTTGGCAGCGGCAAGGATCGAAGCTGCCGCACCCTTGAGCGTGGCACCGCGCTTCGCGCCGGGCTCGGCGGGGAGCCAGCTGCCCAGTCCGACCAGGTAGTTGGGTCCGCCGGCCTTGGTGCCCGCGCCGACGGCGGACTTCTTCCAGCCGCCGAACGGCTGCCGCTGGACGATGGCGCCCGTAATGCCGCGGTTCACGTAGAGGTTGCCGGCCTGGATGGTGTCCAGCCAGGCGCCCATTTCATCGGAATCGAGCGAGTGCAGCCCTGCGGTGAGGCCATATTCGATCTCATTCTGGATGGCGATGGCTTCTTCCAAGGTGGACGCGGTCATGACGCCGAGGACCGGGCCGAAGAACTCGGTCAGGTGGAAGTAGGAGCCTCGCTTGACTCCGAACCGGATGCCCGGGGACCAGAGGCGGCCCGTCTCGTCCAGCTTCTCCGGCTTCACGGCCCAGGTCTCGCCGTCGCCGAGGGTTGTCAGCGCGTTGAGGAGCTTGCCGGTGGCCGGCTCGATGATCGGCCCCATCTGGGTGGTGGCCTGTTCCGGGTAGCCCACCTTGAGCGAGCGGGCGGCATCCACCAGCTGGTTGTGGAAGCGCGCGGAGGTGGCAACGGAACCTACCAGGATCACGAGCGAAGCGGCGGAGCACTTCTGCCCGGCGTGCCCGAAAGCCGAGTAGACGACGTCCTTGGCGGCGAGATCGAGGTCCGCGTGCTGAGTGACGATGATGGCGTTCTTGCCCGAGGTCTCCGCGAGCAGCGGGAGGTCCTGCCGGAAGGAGCGGAAGAGCTCGGCGGTCTCGTAGCCGCCGGTGAGGATCACGCGGTCAACGCTGGGGTGCGAGACCAGCTGGGTGCCCAGCTCGCGTTCTTCGAGCTGCACGAGCGCCAGCACTTCGCGCGGCACACCGGCCTCCCACAGCGCGTCCACCATGACGGAACCGGAGCGGCGGGCCTGCTTTGCGGGTTTGATCACGACGGCGGATCCCGCGGCGAGAGCCGCCAGCGTAGAGCCCGCGGGAATCGCCACCGGGAAGTTCCACGGCGGGGTCACCACGGTGAGGTTCGCTGGGACGAACGTGGCGCCGTCGACCGTTTCCAGGTCCTTGGCGCGCTCTGCGTAGTAGTGCGCGAAGTCGATTGCTTCGCTGACTTCGGGGTCGCCCTGTTCGATCGTCTTGCCGGTTTCGGAGGCCATGACCTCGAGAAGTTCGGCGCGGCGGGATTCCAGGATATCGCCCGCACGGTGCAGGATGGCTGCGCGTTCGGCGGCCGGCATGGCACCCCATTTTTCGCCAGCCTCGACGGCGGCGGCGATGATGCGTTCCAGTTCCTGCGGGTCGCTGACCTTGCTGGCTTCAACGATCGCGTTGCCGGCGGTGGATCCCGGAATGCGCTCCAGGATGGCGCGGCCCCAGGCCCGGTTGGCGGGCAGGGCAGGATCGGTATCCGGAGTGTTGGCGAAACCATCTTTTGGCCCCGAGACGGCGGGCTCGTTGCGGTCCTGCATGCGGTTGGGGGCCGGAACGGCGTCGTCCAGCTCCGCGAGGGAGGCGAGGAAACGCTGCTTCTCGCGTTCGAACAGGGTTCTGCTTTCTGGGGAGTTCCCCCCGAGTTCGAACACGGCGGACATGAAGTTGTCCTGGCTGGCGCCTTCTTCGAGGCGGCGGATCAGGTAGGCGATGGCGACGTCGAACTCGCCCGGGTGCACTACCGGTGTGTACAACAGGAGGCTGCCGACGTCCTTGCGGACGGCCGTGGCCTGGCCCGTGGCCATGCCAAGGAGCATCTCGAACTCAATGCCCTTCGTAACGCCGCGCTCCTTGGCCAGCAGCCAGGCAAACGCTACGTCGAAGAGATTGTGGCCCGCGACGCCGATCCGGACCGCATCGATGTGCTCGGTGGTGAGGGCGTAGTTGAGGACGCGCTTGTAGTTGGTGTCCGAATCCTGCTTGGTGCCCCACGTTGCGAGCGGCCAGCCCTGGATGGACGCCTGGACCTGTTCCATGGGCAGGTTGGCACCCTTGACGACGCGCACCTTGATGGGAGCGCCGCCGTTTGCCCGGCGGACCGCAGCCCATTCCTGCAGTTCCTGCATGGCCGAGAGCGCATCCGGGAGGTAGGCCTGAAGCACGATGCCGGCCTCGAGGTTCTTGAATTCGGGCTTGTCCAGGATCCGGGTGAACACGGCCATGGTCAGGCTGAGGTCCTTGTATTCCTCCATGTCCAGATTGATGAACTTGGGCTTGGGGAACGATGCAGCCAGCTTGTAGAGCGGGGTGAGCTTCTCCACCACGTGATCCACTGCTTCGTCGAAGGCCCACAGCGAGTGCGGGGCCACCGTGGAGGACTCCTTGATGGAGACGTAGTCGACGTCGTCACGAGCCAGGAGCTTGAGGGTTCCCTCGAGCCTGCGGCTGGCTTCGCGTTCGCCCAGGACGGCCTCGCCCAGCAGGTTCACGTTCAGGTGGACGCCGTTCTGCTTGATCTTGGCGATGGCCGGACCGAGCTTGGCGTCCGTGGCGTCCACGATCAGATGGCCCACCATGTCACGGAGGACTTTGCGGGCGATCGGGATGACCACTTGCGGCAGGACCGGGGCCATGACGCCGCCGGTGCGCACGGCAGCGCGCATGTACCAGGGCAGGAAGGCTGGGACCTTCGGGGCAAGCCTGGCCAGGTTGCGGCCGGCGACGGACAGATCCTCGGGGCGGATGACGCCGTCGACGAATCCCACCGTGAAGTCCAGGCCATTCGGGTCCTTCAGGACGCCGGCGAGGCGCTGTGCGGAAACGTCGACGGGCACCTTCGAGGCTTCGGTGAGCCAGTGTCGAACCAGCTGGATGGCTTCGTGGGCCAACTCCTGGAGGTGACCGGATTCCGGGGTGGACGGCGTCCTGGCGTCGATGCTCGAATCCCGGGTTGGTGTGCTCATGCGCTTCGTTCCTTTGGTGCGGAGAGGGCTTTGTTTCCATCAGTATGGATCTACAATCAGATTAGGAAAAGCGATCTTTTCTGAAGAATATTCATTAAGTTTCTAGAACCTTCGGGAGAGTCGAATGCTGGATGTCCGCAGGCTGCGCTTGCTGCACGAATTGAAGATCCGCGGAACGCTCGCAGAGGTGGCGGACGCGATGAAGTACAGCCCGTCGTCGGTGTCCCAGCAGTTGACATTGCTGGAGAAGGAAGCCGGCGTGAAACTGCTTCGGAAATCGGGAAGGCGCGTGCAGCTCACGCCGCAGGCCGAGATCCTGGTGGAGCATACGGCGTCCTTGCTGGCCACGCTCGAGCGGGCAGAGACGGACCTGGCAGCGTCCCTCTCCACGGTGACTGGAACGGTCCGGCTGGCCGTGTTCCAAACCGCCGCCCTGGCTCTCATGCCGGACTTCCTCACCATCATGAAGGGCGAGTATCCCGAGGTGCGCGTCGAGATGATCCAACGCGAACCGGAGACTGCGCTCTATGAAACGTGGGCCCGCGACTTTGACATCGTGGTGGCCGAGCAATACCCCGGACACGCCGCCCCGCACCACCCCGGCCTGGACAGGGCCACCCTGACCAGCGACGCCATCAGGCTGGCCACTCCCCCGATTGGCCTCGGCGGCGAATCGATTTCCTCGCTCGCGGACACGGCTGCGCTGCCATGGGTCATGGAACCGCGCGGTGCAGCGTCCCGCCACTGGGCGGAGCAAGCATGCCGCTCCGCCGGTTTCGAGCCCGACGTCCGCTACGAAACCGCCGACCTCCAAGCACAAATCCGGCTCATCGAGTCCGGCAATGCCGTGGCCCTCATGCCGGACCTCGTCTGGACAGGACGGACCACGCCAGTGCAGCTACTGGACCTCCCCGGACTGCCCAAGCGGACAGTCTTCACCTCAACGCGTACCGCCGGCCGGATCCACCCGGCAATCCTGGCCTGCCGGGAAGTGCTGGAACGGGTGGCCGCGGAACGGGTGTAGGGCGTGAGGTTGGGGGCCACCCCGGCGCAGCCAATCCGGCGCTTGTTTCTCATCCGGCCGCAACAAGGGCCGGTTCTGAAAACAATCCCCGGTTTCAGCACCGCAGCTTGAGAGCAATCCAATGTCTGACCGCGACCCGGGTTATGGGGGCACGGGAACGCAAAAAGGCCCCGGTCCAAAAGGACCGGGGCCAAACGCGGAGAATGGGGGATTTGAACCCCCGAGGGCGTTAACCCAACACGCGTTCCAGGCGTGCGCCATAGGCCGCTAGGCGAATTCTCCATGCTTCTGAATCAAAAGCAGACTCCACTGTACCCGAGAATTTCGGCATCGCCCAATCGGGACTTTCGTGGTGCCGAGCCGGCCCTCCATGCGCTTAAACGTAAAAATGGACGCCCCCAATGCGTCCATTCCTCCGGCACTCCGTTGAGCTGCTGGGTCCAGCCCCTGAAACCAGGCCCTGCAGCTCACAATCTTGAGATTGCCCCAATCGGTGTACATACCCATAGTCCGCTGCCTTCAGCGGTTTGGCAATGGAGATCAAGAACCATCCTCTGACCTGTTTTTAAGCGACCACTGGGAGGATGGTGGCATGAGCCAACTGCACGCCCTCGTTGTCTACGTCCCGGCCTCCCATAGTGGGAGCTTGCTGGCCGCGATCGGCGATGCCGGGGCCGGCAGAATCGGCGACTATTCACACTGCTCCTTCACCACTCCGGGCACCGGACGCTTCACTCCATTGCCCGGGGCACAACCGTTCATCGGAGCCGTGGGGCAAGGAGAAACGGTGCCGGAAATCCGGGTCGAGTGCGTAGTTGAAGCGGACTTGCTCGACACCGTAGTGCGGGCCCTGCGCTCAGCCCACCCTTATGAGGAGCCTGCATTCATGACGTGGCCAGTGAACGGTTGGCGCTAGCCCACACAATGGACATGCCCACCCCTACACGCGAGCACTGGACATAATCCCAATGTGTCCATTTCTTGGCTCTCACAAGGCACATGTCCGCAAATTCGGAGGGCTCGATAACTTCGGGTAAGCTTGTCGACGGCCCCTCATGTGGCGTCATCCTGTTGAACTCCCCCAGGACCGGAAGGTAGCAAGGGTAGATGGGCTCTGGCGGGTGCATGAGGGGTCTCTTATTTAAATGTCAGTCCCTATAGGTAGGTTTTCCCTGTGACTGTTACTACTGCTCTTTACCGCAGATATCGCCCCGATTCTTTCGCGGACGTTATCGGGCAGGAACACGTCACGGAGCCACTCATGACGGCCCTGCGCAAGAACCGGGTCAACCACGCCTACCTCTTTTCCGGCCCACGTGGCTGCGGAAAAACCACGTCCGCCCGCATCCTTGCCCGCTGCCTTAATTGCGCCGAAGGCCCCACGGACACTCCATGCGGAAAATGCAACAGCTGCGTTGAGTTGGCCCGCGGCGGATCCGGTTCGCTCGACGTCATCGAGATCGACGCCGCCAGCCACGGTGGCGTGGACGACGCCCGAGATCTCCGCGAACGCGCCACCTTCGCCCCGGTCCGGGACCGCTACAAGATCTTCATCATTGACGAAGCCCACATGGTCACCTCTGCCGGCTTCAATGCGCTGCTGAAAATCGTCGAAGAGCCGCCGGAACACATCAAATTCATCTTCGCCACCACTGAGCCGGACAAGGTCATCGGCACCATCCGCTCCCGCACCCACCACTACCCGTTCCGGCTGGTGCCGCCCGAGCCCCTGATGCAGTACCTCGAGCTTCTCTGCCAACAGGAGAACGTGCCGGTGGCTCCTGGCGTGCTCTCCCTCGTCATCCGGGCCGGCGGCGGTTCGGTGCGCGATTCCCTCTCCGTTCTGGACCAGCTCATGGCCGGCGCCGGACCCAACGGCCTGGACTATGAACTCGCTGTCGCGCTGCTTGGATACACCCACGCTTCACTGCTCGACGACGTCGTGGAGGCAATCGCCGCGTCCGATTCCGCCACCGTTTTCCGTGCCGTGGACCGTGTCATCCAAACTGGGCACGATCCCCGACGCTTCGTCGAGGACCTGCTGGAGCGGTTCCGCGACCTCATCATCGTCCAAGCCATGCCGGAAAGCGCCCAGGCCATCCTCCGCGGCATGCCCGCGGACCAGATCGCCCGCATGCGCAGCCAGGCCAACAACCTCGGTGCCGCTGAGCTCTCCCGTGCCGCCGATGTCACTAATACCGCACTCACTGAAATGACGGGCGCCACCTCGCCCCGGCTGCATCTTGAACTGCTCTGCGCCCGGATCCTGCTGCCCAGTTCCGAGCAGACCGAACGCGGCATCGCTGCGCGGATCGACCGCGTCGAACGACGCCTCAACTACGGCGGCGCACTTCCTCCCGCGGACGCTGCTTCGGCTCCTTCCACTTCCGCCGCGCCAACTGCCCGCCCAGCCGATCAAGCAGTGGAACGCCCGACGGCGGCCGCCAGTACCGTTCCCGCCTCACCAAGCCTCGGCTCACCCGCGCCCCAGGAAGCCACATCCAGGCCCGCCGAGGTCGCTCAGGCTCCGGCTTCCGGCCCTCCGCCTGTTTCCGGGGAACCGTCCAGGGAACAACTGACACCGCCCCGGGTTTCCACTACTGACTGGCCCGTGGATGAAACCAGGCAACAGGCCAGCCGCCCCGCTCCCGAACAAGCTGCCCATGCTGGTCAGCTCCCCGCTCAAGCTCCTGCGACGCAGCCCGTTGCCCAGGCGCAGGCGGCTCAACCGGAGACCGATCAGGAACGCACCCAGGCCGTAACGGCACCAGCCCAAGCACCCACGCCCGCGCCAACCCAAACGCCCGGGCCAGCCCAGTCGCCGGCGGCCCAACAGCCGGCGACCGTCCAGGCCTCTCGCCCCGCTACCGGTGGCGCCGATGTAGAGGTGATCCGGCGGGCTTGGCCCGAGATCCTCCAGACGCTGACCAAGATCAAGCGCAGCAGCTGGGCGCTGGTGGGAGCAAACGCGCAGGTGGCGCAGTTCGACGGCCAAGTTCTGACTCTGGCATTCAGCACTGACGGTCTTGCGAGCGCCTTCAGCCGCGCAGACCATGCCGAGAACCTACGCCAAGCCATCCACAAGACAATCGGCATCGACTGCCAGATCACTTCGGTGGTCGGCGGCAACAGCTCAGGTAGCTCTGAACCAAACCCAAAAGCACCGGCTGACCCGGCGCCCCCTGTAGCGGGTGGCGCCTCTCCAGCTGTGTCGTCCGCTGTGGATAGCGCATGGGGACTTGCCCCTGCGGCCCAAAGCCCTGCCGCCCCGGAAGCAGACAAGGCTGACGCCGCACCAGCGCCAACCGCACCACCAGCACCAACGGCTCAACCAGCATCTACGGCACCAACTCCAGTGGCACCGACAACGTCGGGGCAGGTTCCTTCGGTGCCCGGCGAGGCGCCCGAACCGATGCACCTATCCCAAGCGGCGCCGGCCTCCGAGGCCGCTCCGATCCAACCCATTTCCGCAGCGCAGGCTCCGGCCTCAACAGCCACTCCGGCATCGTCCGCCTCAGCAGCTGGGTCGTCCGCAACGGCACCGACGGAACCGGCCGCTGACTACTCGTATTCGGACGATGATTGGGGCCCCCCGCGGGACGAGGACGCTCCCCCGCTGGACGAAGAACCGCCCATGGATTGGGAGCCGTCGCCTCCTTCGGGATTCACCGCCATGTCCACCGCCGGCTCAGTCCCCGCCGGCTCTGCGCCCAAGAGCAAGCGCTCCACCCAAGCACCTTCGGGGAAGAAGTCCGAGGCCCCGGAAGATCCATGGTCCAGGGCTGTCGAGCAGGCGCCGGGCTCGTGGGTGGTCGGCACCGCGTCCAACGTTGGTTCCGCGGCTTCGGGCATCTCTGCCGTCCCTGACGGCCAGGCCACTTCATCCGCGCCGACGACGCCCAGTCCCGTCTATGAACCTGCCGCTGCGCAGATTCCAAACCAGCCGCAATCACCGGCACAGGCACCGGCACCGGCCACGGCGCCAGCCGCCGACTGGTCATCGACTTGGTCGGCGCCCCAGCCCACGGCCTCCGGCGCGGGCGCGTCACTAGGCAGTACACCCCCGGCGGGTGCATCGCCGGCCGGCACGTCACCGGCAGCAGCGACGCCCGGAGACGAAACCGCGCGTTCGGCCGTAGCACTCGCGCAAGCCACTCCGCCAGCCTCGACCCAAGCGGCCCCGGCCCCTGTAGCAGCGCCGGCGCCCTCGGGAACCGGGAAGCAGAGCCTCTACCAACGGCTTTCGAACAGCCCGGAAGCCATGGCCGGCCGCGAGAAAGCACCGGCACGGGCCGCCGTCGCGCCCGGCAGCGTGGTGGAAGACATCCCGAGTGCCGACGACGAAACGATCGAGGAATCGGGAGTCTTTGGACGGGCCGCCGTCGAGCGTATTCTGGGCGGGAAGCTACTGGAAGAACGGTCGCTCGACGGCATGCGCCGCTAACATCCGGACTCTGTGACAACACCCTGCGCGGGGCCCTCACGGGGTTCGGGCGCGATCCACACCAAACGAACGAGGACATTGTGTACGAAGGCGCAGTACAAGAGCTGATCGACGAACTCGGCCGGCTCCCCGGCGTCGGGCCGAAGTCGGCGCAGCGCCTGGCCTTCCACATCCTCGAGGCCGACCCCGAGGACATGAAGCGGCTGGTCGCGGCCATCACCACAGTCAAAGAACGGGTGAAGTTCTGCACTGTCTGCGGCAATGTCACCGAGCAGGAGCTGTGCAACATCTGCCGCGATCCGCGCCGCGACCCCTCCGTGATCTGCGTGGTCGAAGAATCCAAGGATGTCCTGGCTGTGGAACGCACGCGGTCCTTCCGCGGCCGCTACCACGTCCTCGGCGGCGCGATCAATCCGATCGCCGGTATCGGGCCCGAGCAGCTCCGTATCCGCGAACTCCTCACCCGGCTCAACGACGGCGCCATCCAGGAAATCATCATCGCGACCGACCCCAACCTTGAGGGCGAAGCGACGGCCACCTACCTGGCCCGCATGCTGAAGTCGATCGGCATCACCGTCACCAGGCTCGCTTCCGGCCTCCCGGTGGGCGGAGACCTGGAGTACGCGGACGAAGTCACCCTCGGAAGGGCCTTCGAGGGTCGCCGCAACGCCCTCATGTAGGCAGCGCGCTTCCCGGAACACCCCCGACGCCGTTGCGGACCCTTAAGTGACCCGTCCGACTTACGCGATCCGCGTGCCGCTGGCCAGCCGGCTTGCAGGCGTCCGCAGCGAACGCCAGCCGAGCCACATGAGCAGCCCCGTCAGGACCAGTTGCAGGCCGAGTCCCAGCGGCCACAAGGGCGTCGTCTGTTTGAGGTACTGCGGCTGCGGCACGCCGTTGGCGCATAGGTAGGTGTGGTCCGGGCCGGCGAGCGCGGACCTGGCGCCCTGGCTGATGCCTTCGATCATGCCGACCGAGTAAAATGCCGACCCGCTCCGGTCCGGATACGGAATCGCGTCGGCCACCACCACGTAGGGATTCAACGCGAGCATCCAAGCGACGCGTTCGGTCCGCACGGCCGGGTGCTCCACCAAGGGCCCCTCGCAGGTGTAGCCCGGCTGCGCTGGTTCAATCGGCTGCCCCTGTTGATTCGGCTGCACCGGCGCATACAGCACGGAACGGCTAGCGGGAGAGTTGGCCAACACCGTCCCTTGCGCCAGTTGCGCACCCAGTGCGAAGGAAATCAACGATCCGACCACCAATGCGGCAACTACCAAGTAGGTCACCACGATCGAGAACAAGGGCCGCCCAGCAAGAGCCGAAATCCCCACTCCGATCCCGCAGACAACGGCCAGTTCCACGGCAAGCATCAGCAAGGAAACCACGACGTGCCCCGGGGTCAGCCCGCCTTGGAACATTCCGAACACAAGGAACGGGGAACTTATCGCCAGGAAGGCGAGCGCCGCGAGCCACCCCGCGCAGAACTTGCCCCAGAGAATCTGGCCGGGAGTCAGCAAAGTGATCTGCAGGATTGCCAGCGTGCCTCCGGCCCGGTCTCCGTTGATGGCATTGGCGGACAGCGCGGGTGCCACAAGCAGGGCAAACAGGAGCACGAAAGCCAGCACGACCTCGAAGATCATCGACCCGGCCCCGTCCTGCGGCGACAGCGCCGACGGAGGCACTGAGGAACGACGCGCTTCCATGCTGGCGTTCCAGGCGAGCCAGGTCAGCCACGTCACTACCGCGATCACAAAGAACCAGATGCCCAACATGATGTACCAGCCGCGGGAGCGCAACCGTTGTTTCACCTCAAGGACCACGACGTCGCGGATCCCGCCAAGATAGCCGACGACGGCGTTCCGGCCTCCTGCAGCCCCCTGCGGTCCCGCTGGAGGTCCCGCTGAAACAGGCACGGCTTCAGTCACGTTGCTCATCGCCTCTCCGTATCCAGGTTCATGTACGTCTCTTCCAGGGCACCCGCGGCCGGGGCGAAGGAAACCACACCGATGCCGGACCGGACGAGTTCACTCAAGAGGGCGGCAGCGCCGTCGTCGTGCGTCAACAGCAAGGTCACCGACGGGCGGCGGCCCGCCTCCACACGGTATTCCAGCCCTAGTTCGCTGAGCTTTGCCATGAGGGCCTCGAGGTCGAGGGCTGTGATCGCATAGCGCCGGCCCTGCAGGGCCGCCTCCTCAAGGGTCTGCTGTTTCACGGTGCGGCCCTGGTTGACGAACACCGCTCCGTCCGCGATCTCATCGAGCTCACTGAGCACGTGGGAGGAAACCACCACGGTTTTCCCTTCCCCGGCCAGGCGGCGCAGCAGGTTTCGGAGCTCCACCCGGGATCCCGGGTCGAGGCCGGACGCAGGCTCGTCGAGCAGAAGCACGGAGGGGTCGTGGATGAGTGCCCTGGCCAGACTGAGCCGTTGTTGCTGGCCCCTGGAGAGGACTCGGGCCGGCTGGTCGGCAAGGGTGTCCAGCCGGACAAGTTCGAGCAACTCCGCAACACGCCGGGCGATACCGGCCTTGGGCAGGCGGTAGAAGCGCGCCATCTGGACCAGGATTTCGCGCGCGGTCAAGGACTCCCACACCCCCAGGGTGTCCGGCATCCAGCCGATCCGAAGCCGCGCTGCTGCGCTGTCGTGAAGGGGGTCCAGCCCATTGATCCGGATGGTCCCGGAGTCGGGCCGCAGAAGCGAGGCAAGCATAAGAAGGAGCGTCGTTTTGCCTGCCCCGTTGGGTCCAATGAGCGCCGTGACCTTCCCGGCCGGCGCGTGGAAATCGATGTGCTCGACCGCGTGGACCGTACCGAAGCGGCGTGAGACGCCTTCCGCGGATACCCCGAGGGCGCCACTGCCCGGGACGCTTGAACTTTCAGCTATGGACATGCTCTACTCACCTGTTTCCCCCAAACAGAACAAGTACGCTTCAATTCCCGTGAGCCCACATGCCCGCAGGCTGCGTATTTCTTGATCGTACGCCACGCCGAAACCACCCGGCAGGCACCCAATGGCCGAGATTTGGTCACAATTCCCCCGCCCGCCGCGCCCGGCGATAAACTGGCCACATAAGCCACGTAGCCGTCCCGCTACCTGGCCACGCAACGTATGATCCCCAATTTAGCAGTGAGGGTGCGCGCATGAGTTTGCCCACTACCGATGTGAAAACCGAAGACCTGACCGCGCAGACTGCCAAGACCAAGCAGCTGATCGTGCAGAAGTTCGGTGGCTCCTCGGTGTCCGATGCAGAAGGCATCAAGCGTGTTGCCCGCCGCGTAGTTGACGCACAAAAGGCCGGCAACGAGGTTGTCGTGGTGGTTTCCGCCATGGGAGACACCACTGACGAGCTCCTGGATCTCGCCGCCCAAGTCACCGATTCTGCTCCCGCGCGTGAGATGGACATGCTCCTCTCCGCAGGCGAGCGCATCTCCATGGCCCTGCTCGCCATGGCCATCAACAAGTTCGGTGCCTCGGCCCAGTCGTTCACCGGCTCGCAGGCCGGCATGATCACCGACGGCATCCACGGCAAGGCCCGCATCATCGACGTCGACCCCCACCGCATCCGTACTGCATTGGACAAGGGGCACGTCGCTATCGTGGCGGGCTTCCAGGGCATGACCCGGAGCACCCGGGAGATCACAACCCTTGGCCGCGGCGGATCCGACACCACCGCGGTGGCCCTCGCCGCCGCGCTCGAAGCGGACGTCTGCGAAATCTACACGGACGTCGACGGCATCTACACGGCCGACCCGCGCGTTGTCTCCACTGCCACGAAGATCGACCGTATCTCCAGCGAGGAAATGCTGGAATTGGCAGCCTCCGGCGCCAAGATCCTGCACTTGCGTTGCGTGGAATACGCCCGCCGATTCGGAGTGCCCCTGCACGTCCGGTCCTCATTCAGCCAGAACGAAGGCACCTGGGTCCTGCCCAGCGCCGATGACAAGATCACGATTCAAGAGGGAGTTGCCTTGGAGCAGCCAATCATCTCCGGTGTTGCACACGACCGTTCAGAAGCCAAGGTCACCGTGGTCGGCGTCCCGGACATCCCCGGCAAGGCCGCCGCGATTTTCCAGGTCATAGCCAAGGCACACTCGAACATCGACATGATCGTTCAGAACGTGTCCACCCATGGAACCGGCCGCACGGATATTTCCTTCACCCTGCCCATCGTGGAAGGCGCCGATGCCCTCACGGCCCTCCGTGCGGCGCAGCCTGAAATCGGCTTCGAAAGCATCGAATACAACGAGAACGTCGGCAAGCTTTCCCTGATCGGCGCCGGCATGCGTTCGCACCCGGGCGTCTCCGCCACCTTCTTCAAGGCACTCTCCGACGCCGGCATCAACATCAACATGATTTCCACCTCGGAGATCCGCATCTCCGTGGTCACGCACGCCGATCTGCTGGATGACGCTGTGCGCGCCATCCACAAGGCGTTCGAGCTCGACGGCGAAGCCGAGGCAACCGTCTATGGCGGCACCGGCCGCTAGACGAACTCCGCCGTCGGGCACCGCCGTCGGGAACGCGCAGCCCGGCTGCTAGCCGGGCACCCGCCGTCGGGATCTGAAGTACTTACACGTGAAAGAACCGGAGCAAACGCTCCGGTTCTTTTGCTTTCCCGCGGCTGCTTTCCCGCGGCCTTGGAGCCGCAAGCGGCTTCAGGCGCTTTCCTTGCGGATTCCGTAGTGGTGGCCCTGGTCGTCTGTTTCGACGACGAAATGCCCCAGATCTTCTTCCGACGCCGTCTCGAAGTCGTCATGCTTGTGGACTACGGGCGTATCAATGTCGCCCCGGGTTGCCGGGCCGAACCAGAAACGCAGTCGATCTGTGACCTTCATAAAGGTATCGAGTGCATGTCCCACAATTCCCACCTCCTTCCCCGCTGCGAGGTCCAGCCGTGCGGTTGGAGCTGAGTGGTTCCAGTGAGGCCAATTTTACGCCCGGAACCCGCAAAAGGCCCGGGTCGGCGGCCATCGGTGCCGGCTGGGCCCCCCTAACGAAGGGATTTGTCGTCGGGGTTCTTGGGGACCACGTAGGTACTGCCGTCCGGCCTGCGGATCGTCTCCCATTGCTGTGCTTCGGCCTGGCGCCGCGCGAGGAGGCGCTTATTCTCCTCGGTCATTTCATGATCCAGGGAACTGCTGTGCGCCGGACCGAAAATTATCCGCAGCTTGCCGGTTGCACGCATGAATCTCTGGGTCATGGTCTCTTTGGCCACCTGGTCTACCCTCTCTCAAAAGGATGTTGTAGTTTAATAGTACACTAATAATTAGTGCACTAACTATCGTCCGGTACAGACCGGTCGCCGACACGGAACGGAGCAAGCCATGGCTGCCGCAATCACACCCAGTGCCGCGGAAACCACCGCCCCGCCGGAAGACGACCTTTTGCTCGAGCGTCAATTGTGCTTCGCCCTGACGGTGGCGTCGCGGAGCGTGGTGGGCGTCTACAAGCCGGTGCTTGAAAAGATGGGGCTGACCCATCCGCAGTACCTCGTGATGCTCGCCCTGTGGGAACGCAGCCCGCGCACGCTCAAGGACATCAGCGAGGCACTCCTCCACGAGCCGGCTACCCTTTCACCCATCCTGCGCCGGCTCGAAGAAGCAGGATTCCTGACCCGCAACCGCATCCACGGAAACGAACGGGCCCTCGCCATTACCTTGACCGAAACCGGCGCCGCCCTCAGGCACCAGGCGACGTCCGTGCCGGGAACAATCATGGAACGGCTCCAACTGACCCGGGCCGAAGTAGCGGAACTTCACCGGGCGATGACCGGGCTCATCGCGGCCACTCAACACCCGACTGCCGATACGGGCGATACGGGCGATAAACTGGCATAAATCAAGGAGAACTTCCATGCGCCTGCGAATAGTCCGGTCTGTGCTGGCCGTCGTCGCCGTCGCTGGCCTTGCCGCCTGCACGCCCGGCCCCGGGGGCGGTTCGCCCAGCAGCACGGCGCCTGGCAGCAGCACGTCGTCCTCGGCGTCGAGCAGCCCCTCCGGGCTTTTGCCAGACGAAACGGCGTCTCCCAGCGGCGAACCGACTCCTTCGTTCTCCCCCACCGCTCCCAGCTCCCCGGGCCGCGGAGATGCCGAGCTTTCCATCATCGTCAAGCTCTCCCCCACGGCGGCCCCTGAGAGCTACACGCTCGTCTGCACCGGCGGCGTCCCCGCTGCCGAAAGCCACCACCCCACCGCAGCCGCAGCGTGCGCAGCCCTGAAAAAGAACCCGGCCCTGCTTACGCGCACGCCCCGCCCCAGCGAGCAGATGTGCGACCAGCGTTACGGCGGACCCCAAACGGCAATAGTCACCGGGGCCGTTGATGGCGTGGGCGTCGAGTCCTCCTACAAACTCACCGACGGCTGCGAAATCTCCGCATGGGCCGCCGTCGCCGACATCCTTGGTTCGAGCGGTGCCGGAGCTTAAGCACAAGCACCTCCCGCAAGAGAAATGGCTAGCGCTGGAGGCTGCCCACCACGAACGCGTTGGCCGCTACGCCAAGCCGTACTTAGCCCGGCGCTCCGCAGGCCGGAAGCACCCCGTGGAAGATTTCCTCTTCACCTACTACACCCAGAAGCCCGGCCAGCTGCTGCGCTGGCACCCGGGCGACGGCGTCGTCCTCTCCGGCCCCAAAGCGGCGGAGCGGACCGGGTGGAAGTACTACAAAGCGCTCGACGACGGCGCGCTGGCGGCCGCGGGCCTGCCTGCCGGTACCCTTGCGGTCACCTTCGATCGCCGCAAGTTCGCGGCCGACCGCACCGAGGCCGTCCGCTTCGCCAGCATCATCCTCGGGGGAACCGTTGCGCGGCCCGCCCAGTTTGGTTGCTTCGGACTGCACGAGTGGGCCATGGTCTACCGCCAGGACAAGTTCGATCTTCGCCACGAGTACCTCAAGCTGCGGCTCGGCTCCGAAGGCACGGACACCGTGGTGGAAGACAACCGGATCCGCTGCTCGCACTTCGACGCCTTCCGCTTCTACACTCCGGACGCCATCCCGCTCAATGAGCTCACCCCCACGCGGGACAACCAACGCACCATGGAGCAGCCCGGCTGCCTCCACGCCAACATGGACCTGTACAAATGGGCCTACAAACTGGCGCCGGCCCTCCCGAGCGAGTTGGTGATGGACTGCTTCGAACTGTCCTGGCGGATCCGGGCCATGGACATGCAGGCCTCGCCCTACGACCTTGAAGAGTGGGGATATCCGGCGATCAGGATCGAGACGCCGCAAGGCAAGGCCGAGTACGTTGAGTATCAGAGGGCATTCGCCGCCGAGGCCCACGCGCTACGTGCGCGGGTCCTCGACGAAGTGCAGCCGCTCCTCGAGATCCTGGCACAAACACCGTCTCACGAAGGACAGCGATGACTTCAAGCAATGGAAAGTACGACGTCGAACTCACCATCACGCTGACAGAGTCACCAGGCGCCGTGGACTATGAGTTCGTCCTGCTCGGCTCGGGCGGCGCAGTCTCCGAAGGCTCGACTCTTCCGGACCCCCGCGCGGCGCTTGCCGCCGTCGAGCAATTCGGCGAAGAGATCTTCTTTCCGGTTCCCCGGCCGGACCGAATTTGCACCCAGCAATACGGCGGTCCACAAGTGGCCTTGGTGACGGGCCGGTTCCGCGGGCGCGAGGTCAGAAGCCGCTTCAGCCGGACGGACGGCTGCGAGATCGCCCGTTGGAGAACCATGGCCGCACTCCTCGGCGGCGTGGCAGGATCCACGGGAAACATCTAGCCCAACGCTCGCTCACATATAACGCCCCCGAGCCGCACGCCCGCTCACATACGACGGTCCCGAGCCCAACGCTCGCTCACATACGACGGTCCCGAGCCGCACCCTCGCTCCCATCATCTGCAGGAGGGTTCCACCGTTTGGCCAGATAGGTGAGCGGGCGTCCGCCCAAAGGGCCACATAGGTGAGCGGGCGTCCGGGGGATAACAAGAAAACGGCCGGCGGGATATCCCGCCGGCCGCTGCCTTGCATTTCTGTCAGCCCATCACTGCCGCACTAAAGCGCGTTGTTTGACTGGTCCTCCCCTTCATTCTGCAGTTTGCCCTTGCCGTGCTGGCCTTCCTGGTCATCCTTCGGCGCGACGGATACGCTGCCGTTTGCCGCGACCAGGACGGACACAAACGTCGGCGAACTGGTGCCGACAAAGGTGAGTCGACCGATGTACGAGCCCGGTGTCAGATTGCTCCACGCGAAGGTGAGCTTCCCGGACTTGCCGTTCTTCATGTTGATCGGGTTGGGCGTGACCGTGGCGTTGCCTTGGTTTGCGCCCAGGATCGCGGCGTCAACACTGGCCTTGGTGGACTGGTTGTTTGGGCTGGCATACAGGTTCGCGATGATCGTGTAGGTCCCGGGTTCCGGGTTGTCGAGCGAGAGCGACTCACTGGCACTCGGCGTCGCTGCCGTGAACAACTGACCGGACGGCGACAGAACATACAGATCGAAATCGGCGGTGGGATCGGAGGAAATCACCGAGAATTTCGCGAACGCCGTTCCGGGGGCAACCGTGGCGGTCTTGACGAAGTTCGAGGCATTGTTCGCCACAGCCACAGGACCTGGAACAAGCTCCGCGGCCGAGGAATCAGCCTTGGAGAGACCGTCAACGGTCACAGCCGTGGGTGAGTCGGAGCCGGAGACGATGTTGAGGTCCGCCGATCCGCTTGCCTGCTGGGACGTGAAGGCGACGCTCTTGGAAGCCAGGACCGACTGCGGACGGACCGCAATAGGAGAGACCACCGACTTGTTGGCGCCTTCCCACTTCAACGATCCCATCGCGAAAGTACCCAGCGCCGCGCTCTTGTTTTCGAAGGTCACCGTGAAGGTCTTCTTCTGGCCGACTTCGTTGAAGGTCAGCACGGACGGGGTGACCTTGACGTCAACGCCAGGGACGTTGACTGTGGCCCGGTACTGTCCCGGGGTGAGCGCGGTGACGGTGCGTGTGACCTCGATCTTGCCCGCGAGGTTACCCAGGGCGAACGACGGAAGGTTCATGTCGCGCGGCAGTGTAGATCCAAGTCCCGGGTTGCCGAGATCGACGCCGGTGCCCTGGATGAACTTCAGGTAGTCCTCGGTTCCGGCATCGTAGACCAGGCCCGGTTCCAGCACGCTGGCGGGGTTCATTTCTCCCGCGCCGGTAGCGAAGACGTCCTGGTTCTTGGTTCCATCGGCCAGCTTGACGTCACTCGCCGTCGTCATCATGGCCGACTTGACCATTGCCGGTGACCAATCGGGATTCTTCGCCAGGATCAAGGCTCCGAAACCGGCAATGTGCGGGGACGCCATGGAGGTACCGGACATGAATCCGTACTCATCACCGTTGCTGCCGATCGGCGAAACACCAGCCAGCACGGCAACACCGGGAGCCGAGACGTCCGGCTTGAGGAGATCCGAATCGGTGGCGAGGAGCGGGCCGCGGGAGGAGAATCCCGCGATCTGCGGCTGGGCCTCGAGCGGAAGCCCGGTGGTGTCGTGGTCAACCAGGGAAACGGTAATTCCCGGGTTCGCCGCGACCTTGTCCTTGATGGCCTGCGAAGCCGGAGGATTCACGTGGACGGTGGGCACTGCGTGCTTGTCCGTGTCCAACGAGGAGCTGGTGAGGTTCACGAGGATCATGCCCACGCCGCCACCGCGGAGCACCTCGGCGCTCTTGGCGACGCGGTCAACCACCCCGCGGTCACACACCACTACCTTGCCGGCGATTTTCGCCGGATCCAGGGACCCAGGCGCACAGAGTGCTGCGTTACCGGCACCTGATGCGGCGTTTGCGGAGAGCACGACGCCGGCCCCGCTCACCTGGTGGTTCATGATGCTCGCTCCGCGGAACTTGGTGCCGTCGGAGAATTCGACGGTTCCCTGGAGCTCCTGGGAGAAGGAAGTAGCCGCAACCGTGGTCATCCAGGGTGCGCCGTGGTTGACGGTGCTGGCCTGCGGGCCCGAGTTACCGGCGGACGCGGCCACAAAGATACCGGCCGACGCAGCAGAGAGAAATGCCAGCGAGACCGGGTCGGTGGTGGTATCCGTAGCGCCGGAAATGGAGTAGTTCAGGACGTCCACGCCGTCGGCAATAGCCTGGTCAATGGCGGCGATCGCCGCGGAACTGTAGCAGCCGCCCGAATTGGGGTCGGTGTCCTCCCAACAGACCTTGTAGATCGAGAGCTTGGCTGCTGGTGCCACACCGCTCGTCTTGCCGAAGCTGCGGCCATCCACGAACGTTTCCACACCGGAGTCGCCTGCAGCGGTGCTGGCCGTGTGCGTACCGTGGCTCACGACGTCGATGGGCGAAATCTGTTCCTGGGGTGCCCGTTGGGCTGGCGGAACCGTCTGGAGGAAGGCATCTGCGAAGTAGTGGGCGGCGAGGACTTTGGAATTGCAGGCAGTGCCGTCAAAGGCGGCCCCGGTGTCGGTGCCTTTCTGGCATTCGCCTGTGAACGTATCTCCGTTGGCCTTCAGCATGGCGATCTTGCCGTCACTCGTGCGGTACGGGACGCCCACCTGGGGGTCACCGACCAGCGGCTGGACGGGATCGCCGGCGAAGAACTTGCTTGTGGGCGTGTAGCCGGTGTCGATGACGCCCACCACAGTGCCCTTGCCGGCCTGGTCCTGGCCGCCGAACTGGGTGTTCCACACGCCGTTCGGTCCGCTGAGGTTGAGGAAATCGGTGGTGGAGTAGTCCGGAGCTGACTGGGTGTCCGGGGCCACGAGGAGAACATCGGGGTTCTTCGCGAGATTGGCGGCCTGGTTCGCGGAAAGGGTGGCGCTGAAGCCGTTGATGGCTGTGGTGTAGTCGCGATTGATGCTCACGCTCTGCTGCTTTGCCACGTCCTGCTGCTTCTGCTGCAAGTGGGCCTGGTACTGCTTCACTTCGGCCTTGCCGACGTCAAGCTTCTTGCCAGCCTGCGGCTTGGTGGGCACATAGCCGGGCGTTCCGCCGTCGTAAGTGGCCGCTGGCTTCTCTGCCAGCACCACCACGTAGCGGCCATCCTGATAAGACTTGGGGTCGACATTCCGGGCAACCCCCGCAACCGTTGAGCCGAAGACCGTTGAGCCGGAAGCGGGCGCAGCTTGAGCGGGTGTCAAAGCCAGCGAGGAGAGCAGAACCGGTAGTCCGACGGCTAGCGCCGCAGCTTTTCGAAGCCGCCCGCTTCCAATGAAGCTCTTTCCTTGTGAATTCACGAGTGATTGCACCTTTCCGGGCGATCGTGGCGGTCATGTCAAGATCAATCAACAATGGATGGGCACCGATTGACAGTTCTTGTAATCAGGTAAAGCCCAGCCGATTCATAGAGTACAGAGCGATAGTCGAATATGACATAGGACACATTTCACGTTTTTTGTCATGTCATTCGGCATCAGAATACATCCGCACGCAGCAGCGGGCACGCCCCCGTCGGAAGGGGACGTGCCCGCTGTGCGGATATTCAGATATTGATGACGAAGGCGGGCCGGAAGGAGCCTCAGGCGTGTTGGTAGGTCAAGCAATCAGCCGCTTCGGCACCGGGGCCGATCCGGACATCGTGGGCCTCGCACATGAGGTTGTTGTTGTGGGTGCATTCCGAGCGCTGGCAGGCCCCGACGTGCGCCAGGACTTTGGGGAGTCCTCCCATGAGCGCGGTGTCAATGAAGGTGGCACAGGATGCGTGGTCCGCGGTTCCGCCGATCGTGATCCCGTACGCGGTGCAGCCATGATGGTTGAATCCGCAGCTGCCAACGCTGCATGCGGACACTTCGGCGACGTGTTCGGTCATTGCTCCTCCTGTTGGACGGGGAATTTCCTTGACAGCAATTCCAAGCTACTCCCGAATACACGGCTTTAACCCGGAAGATTAGCGCATTTGCGCGTACCCTATTAGTCCGGGTCGTGCACTGCCCGCCGGTGGTTAGGGGAGGGTGTAGCCGAAGACATCGACGATGACTTGCGAGGTTTCCATAACCGGTGTCCAGTTGATCAGGTGTTGGCTGAGGATAGTCTGAATCTCTATCTTGCCGTCAGCTCCAATCGGCACATACGACATGTTCGCAATCGTCTGCCGGTCACCGAAGTTCAGATTGGAAGTGAACGTCCACGGCGCCTTATAACCACGTGCCATGAAGTAGCCGAAGGTTGTCGGTTCGGTCACGGTGAGGTTCACCCAGACGCCACTGGCATTTTGCGGGATTCCGTTGATTCCTGCGGCCTGAACGGGCACGGTGCCGGCGTTGACAACCGGACCACCGTTTGTGCGAGTGTCGACAAGGCGCGTTGGTGCAACCGGTGCGAATGCTCCCGATATGGTTGGCGTCCCCGGCAGGAAGAAGCCAACAACGTCCGCAACGATTTGAGCTGTTCCGGTCGAGGTGTTCGCAATCATCACCGTGCCATCAGGTCCTACCGGCACGACGGCAAGACTCGGGATTGTTTGGCCGGTCCCATAGTTTTGGTTCGAGACATTGGGTTTTAAGGAGCCGCTTGGATAAGCGGTGATGAATCCGAATGATGTCGATTGCGTGACTGTGAAGTTCACAACCACTGCAGACGCGTTTGCCGGGACGCCAGTGGATCCTCCCAGACGGAGTGGCACGCTTCCGCCACCTGCGACGGGGCCTGATGAAGTCCTGGTGTCGAGAAGCCTGGCGGGCCCGACAGCCTGATAGGAGCCCGGCGCTCCGGAGGGCCCGGACAGGCCGAAGTACGCCGAAGCGTCAACGACGATCTGCACAGTTCCTGCCGAAGTGTTGGAGATGGCGATCTGCCCATCAGCGCCGACTTCAACGATAGCCAGGTTCGCAACCATCTGTCCCGGCCCGTAATTGACGTTGGAAGTGTGAGGCGCCATGACGCCCGAATGGTACGCCGTGAGGAATCCCGCAGCAGTGCCGTCGGTGGCCGTGATGTTGAGGACCACTGCTTGCGTGCCGTACGGGAATCCATTTGTCCCCGGGATTCGGATTGAGACTGAACCTCCGCCAGGCACCGGTCCCGACGACGTTCGTGTGTCCAGGATCCGCGTGGGCGCCATGGGTGTGAGGCCGCCGACAGGCCCGGTCCCGGCCATTGCCGGACTTGCGGTAACCGGACTAATGAGCGCCGAGAGCAGCACAGCAAGCACCACCATGACACCAACGAGCCGTGATCTGCTGCGAGCAGATTTCTTCAAGCCAATTCCCCCAATAATTAAGTTGCGAAAGAATAAGGTTTAATTACCTTTTGGTATGGAAAGTACATCAGGACCATCGCGAGGGTCTAGCCCGGATAGTTTATGGTTCCGCGGTGTGAACGGCGCACAAACACGCGGTGTCAGCGGCCCAGGCCTCGCTAGGAATGGATCCCCCGCAACGCGTCGCTGATTTTGGCCCTTGCCGAAGCATCCGGCGGGACGGAAATACGGTTTTCCCGGGCAGCCCGGTCCGCCTTGATCCTTTGGAAAACCATCCT
This sequence comes from Arthrobacter sp. 2RAF6, assembly GCF_052115205.1. NCBI lineage: Bacteria > Bacillati > Actinomycetota > Actinomycetes > Micrococcales > Micrococcaceae > Arthrobacter > Arthrobacter sp. 2RAF6. The sequence continues at coordinate 43,729 of NZ_JBFRGF010000037.1, forward strand.
CCCCAGGCCGGCAAAAACAGCGGCAAGGAGCACGGGCAAAACCATCGACTTAGCGTTCTCGGCCATGCCGCAATCCTAGTGACGCAAACCACCCCCGGCCAGAGCCGCCGTCAGGCATTGAAAACCCCCGACGTCGGCGGGGCGCCGCCGTGAATTGGCGCGGCCCACGGGGCCGCTTCACCGATCCCAGGCAAATAGGGTATGTAGCGATTTGGCCGGTAGAATGGGCATGCAAGCTCGCGGAGCGCCCCCACATTCCGTAAAACCCTGCTGCTAAACACTGTTGCTGAACACTGTTTGGACGCAGTTCCGGCGTGAGACGGCACCACTCCGCGGCAGCCTTTAACCAAGGTTTAACCAACGCTCACGCACAGGAGTTACCGGATGCCCCGGATCGTCGTCGACGTCATGCCCAAGCCCGAGATTCTGGACCCTCAGGGGAAGGCCATCGTGGGCGCACTGCCCCGCCTCGGCTTCACCAGCTTTAGCGCAGTCCGCCAGGGCAAGCGCTTCGAACTGACCGTCGACGGCGAGGTGACCGACGCCATCCTCGCCCAGGCCCGCGAGGCTGCCGAGACCCTGCTGTCCAACCCGGTGATCGAAGACGTCGTCAACGTCGAGGTCGTCGAGGCCTGACATGACTGAACTTCCCTTGATCGGCGGAGCGCCTGTGGCCGTCGAACCTCAATTGAGCGGGGCCAAGATCGGCGTCGTCACCTTCCCCGGCACCCTTGACGACCGCGACGCCGCCCGTGCGGTCCGCCTCGCAGGCGGCACCGCCGTCTCGCTCTGGCACGCGGACACCCACCTGGCTGACGTGGACGCCGTCGTCATCCCGGGCGGTTTCTCCTACGGCGACTACCTGCGCGCCGGTGCGATTTCGCGCTTCGCTCCGCTGATGTCCCGCATCATCGATGCTGCCAACAGCGACGCCAAGCTGCCTGTATTGGGTATTTGCAACGGCTTCCAGATCCTGACAGAGTCGCACCTGCTCCCGGGCTCCATGATCAAGAATGACCACTTGAAGTTCTTGTGCCGCGACCAGGTACTGCGCGTGGAGAACAACAAGACCTTGTGGACCTCGGACTACGAGGCCGGCGAGGAAATCACGGTTCCGCTGAAGAACCAGGACGGCCAGTACATCGCCGACGACAAGACCCTGGACGCCCTTGAGGCCGAGGGCCGCGTCGTGTTCCGCTATGTCGGCTGGAACCCGAACGGTTCACGCCGCGACATCGCCGGCATCAGCAACGCCGCGGGCAACGTGGTGGGCCTTATGCCGCACCCTGAGCACGCGGTGGAGCCAGGATTCGGTCCGGAGTCCAACGCCGGCACGGATGGCTTGGGCTTCTTTACGTCCGTCCTGAACAAGATCGTGGGAGGCGCACAGTGACTACCTCAGCTGAAACCGTCGGCAAGAAGTTCAACATCGACACCGTCGAGAACGCGGCCAAGACGCCGGACACCGAGCTCCCCTGGGCCGAACTCGGCCTCAAGCAGAACGAGTTCGACGAGGTCGTGAAAGTTCTGGGCCGCCGCCCCACCGGCGCCGAACTCGCTATGTACTCCGTCATGTGGAGCGAGCACTGCTCCTACAAGTCCTCGAAGAACCACCTGCGCCAGTTCGGCGAAAAGGTGACCGAGGAGATGAAGAAGGACATGCTCGTGGGCATCGGCGAAAACGCCGGCGTCACCAACTTGGGCGACGGCTGGGCCGTGACGTTCAAGATCGAGTCCCATAACTCGCCGTCGTTCGTGGAGCCCTACCAGGGTGCCGCAACCGGCATCGGCGGCATTGTCCGCGACATCATCTCCATGGGCGCCCGCCCGGTGGCCGTGATGGATCCGCTACGTTTCGGCGCCATCGACCACCCGGACACGGCGCGCGTCATGCACGGTGCCGTTGCCGGTATCGGTGGCTACGGCAACTCGCTTGGCCTGCCGAACATCGGTGGCGAAATGGTGTTCGACTCCGTGTACCAGGGCAACCCGCTGGTCAACGCGCTGGCAGTCGGCGTCATGCGCCACGAAGACATCCGTTTGGCCAACGCCTCCGGCAAGGGCAACAAGGTAGTCCTTTTCGGTGCGCGCACCGGCGGCGACGGCATTGGCGGCGCCTCGGTGCTGGCCTCGGAGTCCTTCGACGACACCAAGCCCTCCAAGCGCCCCGCCGTCCAGGTTGGCGACCCGTTCGCCGAAAAGGTGCTCATCGAGTGCTGCCTGGAGCTGTTCAAGGGTTCACTGGTTGAGGGTATCCAGGACCTCGGCGCCGCGGGCATCTCCTGCGCCACGTCCGAGCTCGCTTCCAACGGCGACGGCGGCATGCAGGTTGAGCTGACCTCCGTGCTGCTCCGCGACCCCACCCTGACCCCGGGCGAAATCCTGATGTCCGAGTCGCAGGAACGCATGATGGCCGTAGTCACCCCCGAGAACATCGCCGCTTTCGAAGCGGTCATGGACAAGTGGGCAGTGGAATACTCCTGGCTGGGCGAAGTGACCGATACCGGACGCCTGATCATCACGTGGGAAGGCGAAGTCATTGTCGACGTCGACCCGCGCACCGTTGCCCACGACGGTCCGGTCTACGACCGCCCGTTTGCCCGACCCTCATGGCAGGATTCCGTGCAGGCCGATACCTTCACGGGTTCCGTGCAGGACGCCGGCCGCCCCTCCGCCTCCGGGGAACTGGCCGCTGCCATCACCGAGCTCATTGCTTCGCCGAACATGTGCAGCAAGGCCTGGATCACCAAGCAGTACGACCGCTACGTCGGCGGCAACACTGCCATGGCGTTCCCGGACGACGCCGGAGTGGTCCGCGTGGACGAGGAAACCGGGCTTGGCGTGGCCCTGGCCACCGACGCCAACGGCCGCTACACCTACCTCGACCCGTACCACGGCGCACAGCTGGCACTTGCCGAGGCATACCGCAACGTCGCCACCTCCGGCGCGGTCCCGATGGCCGTCAGCGACTGCCTGAACTTCGGTTCCCCCGAGGATCCCGACGTCATGTGGCAGCTGGCCGAGTCCATTCGTGGACTGTCGGACGCGTGCATGGAGCTTGGCGTCCCGGTCACCGGTGGCAACGTCTCGTTGTACAACCAGACCGGTACCGTGCCGATCCACCCCTCCCCTGTGGTTGCAGTGCTGGGAAAGCTCGACGACGTCGCGCGCCGCACCCCGTCCGGCTGGAAGGAAGACGGCCAGGCCATCTACCTGCTGGGCACCACGGCCGCGGAACTGGACGGTTCGGAATGGTCCAACCTGCGTGGACACCTCGGTGGCTTGCCGCCGAAGGTTGACCTGTCCATCGAGCGCCAGCTGGGCGAAATCCTCATCAACGCTTCGCGCGACGGCATGATCGACGCCGCGCACGACCTGTCCGAGGGTGGCCTGGCCGCTGCGCTGGTGGAGTCCGCACTGCGCTACGGCGTCGGCGCCCGGATTGCGCTGGACGAACTCGTGGAGCGCGACGGCGTGGACCTGTTCACCGCATTGTTCTCCGAGTCCCAGGGCCGGGCCATCGTGTCCGTTCCGCGCTCCGAGGAAATACGTTTCAAGGACATGTGCACCGCCCGCGGCTTCGCCCACCTCCGGATCGGCGTCGTCGACGCTGCCGGCGGCAAGCTGGAGATCAACGGCGTGGACGAGCTGTCCTTGGACGCGCTCAACGAAGCTCACGAAGCAACCCTGCCGAAGTACTTCGGCTAGGCCCACGAGGGCTCATCGATTGCTCCGTAACTGCCGTCTTGAACCTTCAGAACGGCAGTTACGTGGGGCCACGCCGGCGAGGGCCCCGGCCTGAGCTTGCGAAGGCTGGGAGCCGGTGGGGCGCAATCGTTTTTAAGAACAGGCAGGACGCCAACCGGCTTGGATCAGTGCCGTCCGAATCTTCGCCACGGCCGACTTGGCGCTGTTCACCATGTGGCGCTTTGAGATCCGGACCTCCGTCCAGCCCAGCGCCTCATACCGTTCCGAGCGGCTAATGTCCCGCACCACTTGTGCTTCGTTGCCGTGGCTGTCGCCCTCGTACTCGATGCCGATCCTGTGCTTTTTGTACGACAAGTCAGGCTGCAGGAACCTCCCGCCGTCTCCGGCCTCAATCGGCGCAGGTCAGCATCTCGGCCATGTCCAGCCAGGTGCGCTCCACGGTGGTGACCGGGACGCCGTCAACCGTCGTGAGCTCGTCCTCATAGAGCTTCATGCGGTGGACGACGACGTGTGGACGGTTGAGATGGGCTGCGCCCTCCGGTCTAATCACGTAGAACATCTGTGTTGGCTCCTTCTGGCGACATCGCGGCA
>NZ_JBFRGF010000038.1:0-48024 GCF_052115205.1 Arthrobacter sp. 2RAF6
CGCCCGCTCCGTGCCCTGCTCCCTGATCAACGCATCCAAAGACTCAACCCACTCGGCAGTCTCTTCCGGATCACGATCAGGCAGCTGGGAAGTCAACCCGCTAAGGATGTGTGAGGTCTCTTCTCCTGCAGCCACGTCCAACCTCTCTTCATTGAATGTCTGGGCGCTTGCACTGTAGTGCGCGCTGAAACGTGCATAGAAATTTCGTATTGTGAGAATAAAATTCTGTAATTCGAGATTAGCGACGCCTTCGCCAAGCGTCAATCCAGCAGGGCGGAGATTAGCTCCCACAAGGCCTCTCGGCCCCGATGCTGCCGTTTGTGACCGCCGTCGGGAGTGTAGGCCTTGACCAAAGGTGACCTAGCTCATACAGTTATTTCACTATTCAATAACTAGATTCCACGATGCGAAAAGCTTCAACTCCTCTCACAGCGTCTCGGAAGCCTAGTTGCAGCACCACAAAGAAGTGGAGATCCACGATGCAATCGACTCCCCCAGTCGGCGTCACAACGGCTCCGGAGCAGACCACGCTGCCAGGCAGTTCGGTCCATCCGTCAGTAGGAAATGAAACCCTCTGCGATGTAGCGTCCGATGCAGCAGGCCGCACCATCAGCCCCAGCCTCTATAACCTCGACCTCGCCCCCACCAAGAAAGAGGGTAGGCGCTGGACCAGCTACAGCATCTTCACCCTCTGGGCCAACGACGTCCACAGCCTTGGCAACTACGCTTTCGCCATCGGACTCTTTTCGCTTGGCCTGGGCGGGTGGCAAATCCTCGTGGCCCTTGGCATCGGCGCGGTCTTGCTGTTCACCCTCTTGACCTTCTCCGGATTCATGGGCCAGAAGACCGGCGTCCCCTTCCCTGTGATGAGCCGGATCAGCTTCGGTATCCGGGGCGCCCAGCTGGCCAGCCTGGTCCGTGGCGCGGTGGCCATCGCCTGGTTCGGAATTCAGACATACCTTGCCTCCGTGGTGCTCCGCGTCATGCTTGTCGCCATGTTCCCCGGACTCAAGGACATGGACGCCAACTCGATCCTGGGCCTGTCCACCCTTGGGTGGATCGCTTTCGTATCGCTCTGGATTGTCCAGTTGGTCATCGTCAGCTTCGGCATGGAAATGATCCGCAAGTATGAGGCCTTCGCCGGCCCCATCATTCTTGCCACCATGCTGGCCATTGCCATCTGGGTCTTCATGGAGGCCGGGGGAGCCATCCAGTGGTCCGGCATCAAGGGCCTCGAAGGAGGGGAGATGTGGCGCACGATCTTTGCCGGCGGCGCGCTCTGGGTCTCCATCTACGGCACTTTCGTCCTGAACTTCTGCGACTTCACCCGTTCCTCGGTGTCCAAGAAATCCATTGTCCGCGGCAACTTCTGGGGCATCCCCATCAACATGCTCTTGTTCGGCGCAATCGTGGTCATCATGGCAGGCGGCCAGTACAAGATCAACGGCAAGATCATTGAAAGCCCCTCGGACATCGTGCAGAGCATCCCCAACACGCTCTTCCTCGTCCTGGCTTGCCTTGCCTTGCTGATCCTGACCATCGCAGTGAACCTCATGGCGAACTTCGTGGCGCCCGTCTACGCGCTGACCAACCTCTTCCCCAAGCACTTGAACTTCCGCAAGGCGGCCTGGGTCAGCGGTACCATCGGTCTGGTCATCCTGCCGTGGAACCTCTACAACAACCCCTTGGTGATCGTGTACTTCCTGGGCGGACTCGGCGCGCTGCTCGGCCCGCTGTTCGGCGTCGTCATGGCCGACTACTGGCTCCTGCGCCGCGGCAAGGTCAACGTCCTTGACCTCTACACGGACCACCCTTCGGGCACCTATTTCTACAAGCGCGGCGTCAACCCCCGGGCGATCGCCGCAATGGTTCCGGCCGCCGTCGTCGCCATCCTCATCGCGTTCGTTCCCGCTCTGGAGGCCGCGGCACCGTTCGCCTGGTTCTTCGGCGCAGGCATCGGGGCGTTGTGCTACTACTTGTTCGCGGACAAGAAGCAGCAGCACACCGACGTCTCCGGCGAGCCGATCGCCGTCGTCAGCAACCACTAATATTCAAGTCACTCGCAGTTGTTGTCGTTTTCGCCCGTCAAAACGACAACAACTGCGAGCCAGTTGGGCGTACCAACCCAGGAGGAACACATGCGCATCCTCGTCGCAAACGTCAACACCACCCAATCCATGACCGACTCCATCGCAGCCCAGGCGCGAAGCGTCGCGGCTCCTGGCACCGAGATCATCGGCATCACCCCGCGGTTCGGCGCCGATTCCTGCGAAGGAAACTTTGAAAGCTACCTCGCCGCCATCGCCGTGATGGACCGCGTGGTCAACTACCCGGAACCGTTCGACGCCGTCATCCAGGCCGGCTATGGCGAGCACGGCCGCGAGGGGCTACAGGAGCTCCTTGACGTTCCGGTGGTCGACATCACCGAGGCCGCGGCCAGCACCGCGATGTTCCTCGGCCACAAATACTCCGTCGTCACCACTTTGGACCGCGCGGTCCCGCTCATCGAAGACCGCCTCAAGCTCGCCGGGCTCGACGCCCGCTGCGCCTCCGTCCGTGCGAGCGGCATGGCCGTCCTGGAACTTGAGGAGTACCCGGACCGCGCAGTCGAAGCCATCGTGGAACAAGCTGAACGCGCCGTGCGTGACGACAAGGCGGAAGTCATCGTCCTCGGCTGCGGCGGCATGGCCGGCCTCGACGAACAGATCCGCCAACGCTGCGGCGTTCCGGTGGTGGATGGGGTCGCCGCCGCGGTGACCATCGCCGAGTCGCTCGTCCGCCTGGGACTGTCCACGTCCAAGGTCCGGACCTACGCCACTCCGCGCCCCAAGACCGTCATAGGCTGGCCCCTGACCACAACGGATACGACGACGGCGGATGCTCCCGCCGCGCACTAACTCAACAAACAGGAGAACCGCGTGAGCGAAACCATCCCCACCCGGCCCCGGGTCGCCGTCGTCACCGGAGCCGGTTCCGGGATCGGGCGCGCGGTTGCCCGCCTTCTGTTGGCGGAAGGCTACCGAGTTACCCTCGCCGGACGGCGGGAAGCGCAGCTTCTCGAGACCGCCGACGGCCACCCCGAGGCGCTCGTGGTGCCGTGCGACGTGACGGTGCCCGACGACGTCGCGCGCCTTTTCGCGGCGGGCCGCCACCGTTGGGGGAGGGTAGATGTCCTGTTCAACAATGCTGGCATCTTCGGTCCTTCCGGCGGCGTGGACGAGATCAGCGTGGCCGATTGGAATGCCACCCTGGCCGTGAACGTCACCGGATCCATGCTGTGCGCGGCCGAGGCCGTGCGCACCATGAAGTCGCAGGAACCGCAAGGCGGACGCATCATCAACAACGGCTCCATCTCCGCCCATTCGCCGCGGCCATTGTCCGTCGCGTACACCGTGAGCAAGCACGCCATGAGCGGCCTGACCAAGAGCATTGAACTGGACGGGCGCCCGTTCGGAATCACTTGCGGTCAGATCGATATCGGCAACACCCGCACCGAAATCATGGACACCATCGGCGTGGGCTCGGGGGCGCTCCAGGCCGATGGCAGCAGGCGCGTGGAGCCCATGTTTCCCGTGGAGGACGCCGCCCGCGCAGTGTTGATGATGGCGAACATGCCGGCGTCGGCGAACGTTGGTTCGGTGGTGGTGACCGCTGCCGGGATGCCGTTCGTGGGCCGCGGCTAGCTGGCTGCGGCTAGCTCGCCGCAGCTAGAAGCCCAGCCACCTAGAAAATCGACCAGCCCGTGCGGGTGGTGAATTCATCGAGGGCGGCCACGCCTGCCAGCGAATTCCCGGATCGGCCCAGGCCGGGGCTCCAGACACAGATGGTGCATTTGTTGGGCACGACGGCCACAATGCCGCCACCCACCCCGCTCTTTCCAGGGAGTCCCACGCGGTAGGCGAATTCCCCTGCGGCGTCGTATGTGCCGCACGTGAGCATCACGGCGTTGATTCTCTTGGTCTGGGACGGGGACAGCAGCGCCGTGCCGTTCCCGCGCAGCCCGTTGTTGGCCAGGAACCTGCTCGCGAGGGCCAAATCAGTGCAGCTCATTTCAAGCGCGCACTGGTTGATGTATGCCTCGAGGACTGAGTCCACGGGGTTTTCGAGGTTTCCGTAGCTGGCCAGGAAGTGCGCCAGCGAGGCGTTGCGGTGGCTGTTCGCCGCCTCTGAAGCGGCCACTACAGGGTCGGTATCAACGGAGCTATTGCCGCTTTCTTGCCGGAGCAATTCCTGGACGGGAGATGGTGAGTTGCCCGCGATGCTGAGCAGCCTGTCGGTGACAACCAGGGCGCCGGCATTGATGAACGGATTCCGCGGAATTCCGTCTTCGTGTTCCAGCTGCACCAGGGAATTGAACGGATTGCCGGAGGGCTCCCGGAACACGCGCTTCCAGATCCGGTCGCCATCCCCGGCCAGCACCAGGGCTAGGGCGTAGACCTTCGAAATGCTTTGGATGGAGAAGGGCACGTCGGCGTCTCCGGAGGAGAACACGTCACCGTTGGCGGTTGCCACGGACATGCCGAATTGCTTGGTATCCACCGCCGCCAGGCTCGGAATGTAGTCCGCAGGCGCTCCCTGACCGAGCAAGGGCTGAACGGTGCCGACGATGTCGTCAAGGAGATTCTGGAGGTCCATGGTCTTAGCGCCGTCCTTCGGAGTGGGTCCACAGCCTGAGCTGAAGATGCGCGAGCAGCCGCTGCTCTGCGGAGTAGAGGTCGATGCCGGCCACTTCGCAGGCCCGCCGCAGCCGGTAATGGACCGTATTCCGGTGGACGGCCAGTTCTTCCGCGCACCGGTTCACATCACCGAAGAATTCAAGGTAGGTCAGCAGCGTACTGGCGAACTCCGGGTACTTGCTGCAAAGCACGGTGATGCCTCCGTGCCGAAGGTCGGTCCTCGACGCCAGAAGCTCCAGCAATTCCTGCGTCAGAACGGTCGTTTCCACATCTGCGTAGGACGCCACGTGGATCGAGGGCGTGCTTTCCAGGACCCTTAGTACGCTGCGGACGTGCTCGAGTGTGCCATGCAATGCGTCCAGGCGTTCGACGACGGGCCCGACGGCGGCCTGCACCTGGCAGTGCAGGTGCACCCTTGCGTCCCGGACAATGACGTTGATGAGGCGGTTGATGGCCGGCGGGGACTTTATGGGGTCAAGGTCAGGAAGAATCATGGCTATTTCCAAGCCGATGGCTCCCACCACGGCGCCGGGACGGTAGGCGGCCGCATGGATCGATGCCACATTGGCCAGCTCGCCACGCCGCAGTTGCAAGCCCGCTGCCGTCTCGTCGTCGCCCTGGGCTGAAATGAGGACGAGGGCTGCCGGCTTGGAGGGATCGATACCCGCGGACTGAGCCTGGGAGTGGATCTGGGGAGTGCCGCTCAGCAGGCTGGAGATCCTGTCGCGCCGCAGTGCCTGGGACTGCTCGTTGCGGTGCCGGACCAGTTCTATGGCTGCGTGCCGTGCCGCTCCAACCATGAGCTTGTCCGTGTTGGGAGCGAGGGGTTCCTTCCCTTCCTGAAGCCAGATGTACCCCAGGATCCGGTTGCCCGCGTGGATACCGATCGCCACCCGTTCCCGGAGACCTTCCGCCGGGTTGGCTTCCATGTGGATGGGAGCCTCGGCCGCCTGCAGGTGCTTGTAGACCCCCGACTCCTTCAACAGTTTTTGGTAACGCTCCGGTCCGCGCCGGGCCAGGATGGAGAGCCTGCGGAGTTCGTCGACGTCGTTGGAGGCCGGCGAGTATGCCAGGACGCGGTTTGCCGGATCCTCAATGACCACGTGGCCGTTGGCCAGGGTCGCGGTGGTCTGGGCGATCGCAAAAAGATCCCGGTGAATGATCGTGGACGCGTCGGTGGAAAGTGCAGGCTCCTGGATGCGGTTATTGGCGATGCCCGCCAGGGTGCCCCAGTTCATTGCCGGAGACACTGCGATCAGGGCGATTCCGGTGGGAAGCAGCACTTCCCGTACGGCGTCCAGTTCCTCCTCGTTCCCTTTCACCGCAACGGCGGCGGGGTAGTCCGGAATCAGCTTCCGGATGCCGGGTAATGCCGCGCGACCCCGGACTCCGATCAGCAGGACCAAGCTCCCGCGTTGGACCGGCGCCTCATCCTCGGCGTCCACGATCACCGTTTCACGAACCGTGCCGTTGTCCGTTCCGGGAGGAACCAGCAGTTGCCCGTTGTCGACGCCAATGTCTTCAAGTATGTCGCTGAGCATGGCGCCAATGACATGCTCGGCAGATTCCTGGGGTGCCACCCGTATTCACTTCCTCTAAGCGGCTTAGCCGCGCTCACAGCCATGAACACTACTCGCACTCTGGCGGAACGGAGTTGTCCTTCAAGCACAACGGGGATCGGACGAATTTAGCTGGCCAGACAATTCGCTCTGTTCCGCAGGAACCTAGAGTTGTTTCCCGTCCCCTTCGCTGACAATCCAGCAGTGCAGCTGGTGATTCCACAGGTCAGCAGGGGGACAAGTTCTGGAGTATGCAGCCGCACCCGCGGAACCGGAGTCAAAGGAGACCCCTGGAATGAAACGCACACTGAACCGGCCTGCGCCGGGCCCTGCACCGCTTACGGTCGCCGGGCTTGATCCCGCTGATTCGCTGGAAAGCAACCGGGAGCTTCTTGGCGACCGATCTGCGGCTGCGCAGGATTTTTCAAGCGAGGACGCCGGCTACCACAAGACCCTCAAACCCCGGCAGATCCAAATGATAGCGATCGGGGGCGCGATCGGAACGGGCCTCTTCATGGGAGCGGGTGGCCGATTGAACGGTTCCGGTCCGGCCTTGATCTTCGTCTACGCCCTTTGCGGCTTCTTTGCGTTCCTGATTCTGCGGGCCCTTGGCGAACTGGTTCTCCACAGGCCGTCCTCCGGCTCGTTCGTGTCCTATGCCAGGGAGTTCTACGGCGAGAAGCTGGCCTATGCCGCCGGTTGGTTGTACTTCCTGAACTGGGCCATGACGTCGATCGTGGACGTCACCGCCGTCGCGCTGTACGTCAAATTCTGGGGACAATTCTGGGAGCCGCTGCAAACAATCCCACAGTGGCTTATCGCACTCTGCGCCCTCGTCATTGTCCTGGCCCTGAACCTCGTCTCCGTGAAGATCTTCGGCGAGATGGAATTCTGGTTCGCACTGATCAAGGTGACCGCGCTGGTGGCCTTCCTCGTCGTCGGGGTCTGCTTCATCGTCTTTGGCGGGAAGACCGACATCGGCGTTCCAGGGCTGGGCGTGATCCTGGACCACGGCGGAGCCTTCCCGACGGGAGCCGTGGCGCCCCTGCTCGCGATCAGCGGCGTCGTGTTCGCGTATGCGGCGATTGAACTTGTTGGTACGGCTGCAGGCGAAACTGCCAACCCGGAAAAAGTGATGCCCAAAGCCGTCAACACGGTAATCTTCCGGATCGCACTCTTCTATGTCGGTTCCGTGCTGCTCCTCTCGTTGCTCTTGCCGTTCACGGCGTACAAATCCGGCGAATCGCCCTTCGTCACCTTCTTCTCCCATCTCGGAGATCCCCATGCCGCGGCTGTTTCGGCATCAGTGATGAACTTCGTTGTCCTGACCGCGGCTTTGTCGAGCCTCAACGCCGGCCTCTATTCCACGGGCCGGATCTTGAGGTCCATGGCGGTCAATGGCTCGGCGCCACGGTTCACCGCAAGGATGAGCAAATCGGGGGTGCCGTACGGCGGCATCCTGCTGACAGCGGTGATCACTCTGCTTGGCGTCGGCCTGAATGCCCTGGTGCCGTCCCAAGTGTTCGAGATTGTTCTCGAGGTGTCCGCCATCGGGATCATCGGCGGCTGGGCAACCATCATCCTGTGCCACATCAAGCTTCAGGCCTGGATCAGGCTCGGGAAGGCAGTCCGTCCGTCATTCCGGCTCTTCGGAGCCCCCTTCACCTCGTACCTCACGCTCGCCTTCCTTGCCTTCGTTCTCGTCACGATGGGCTTCTCGGAGACCGGGCGCTGGGTGCTCGCTTCCCTGCTGCTCCTGATACCCCTGCTCATTGCCGGCTGGTTCGCTTGCCGTAAACGCATCCTGGAGGCAGCAGAGGCCCGACGCGGCCACACTGGCGACCTGCCCGTCGTCGCAGGCTCCTTCTCCCAGGGCGGCCAACGCTCCTGATGCACAACGAATTGATGGAAAGCGGAACCACCTTGCCCGGCATGACGTCCCGAAACAACAGCGACACCCTGACCAAGGAAACCACCCTGACCAAGCGAAGCCAGCGGGACATCGGCACGCCCAGCAGCGCATGGCGTTCGCGCGCCGATGCGTGGGAGTTTCTCGGGTACGCGTTCAAGCAGCTGGCAAAGGGCCGCCCGGGAACGCCGTCGCGTTCCGGACTGCAGGACCAAGCCGTTCAGGCGCTGCGCCTGCTTCAGGCCATGGAACTGTATTGGGCGGCGCCGGGGCTCGCCTCGGTGGCGCGGCTACTCGGCTGCGTGGATTCCGGTGATTACGACGCCGGACTGGAGATGATCCGCGGAATGTCCCACCTGATGCCTTCCGCCAGTCCGGGACCAGCCAGTCCGGCGCCAGCCTATCCGGGCCGAGTGGGCCCGGAACCAGGGCAGCCCGGGGCCGGGCGCTCCATTTCGGGTCTTCCGGACGAAGGCTCCAGGGAGCCGCAGCCGGCGAGCGAGCGGCCCCGGTTCGAGGTCCTGTTTGTCGACGACATCACCGAACAAGAAGCCGAGACCCTGAAAGCGGAAATGCTGGCCCAGCGGAGGCCATCCGATGCCTTCGCCTATGAACTCATCGTGGTTCCCAGCTACGAGGATGCACTGGTTGCCTTGGTCCTGAACCCTGCCATCCAGGCGTGCATTCTCCGCCCGGGATTCACCATCGGCAGCAGCCAGCCGCTTGGCCGCGACCTGAAGAAATACCTTGGCGGCCTAGTGAGCCCCGAACTTGCCGGAATGCCGCCGCTGGGCAGGTTCCTTAGCCTGGCCGAGCAGATCTCCGAGTTACGCCCCGAACTGGACGTGTACCTGGTGGCCGGTGTCGCCATGGAGAGCCTCGCGGGTTCACTGACGAAGCGGTTCCGGAGGATTTTCCGCAGGCAAGACAATCTCGACCTGCACCTATCGCTGCTGTCGGGTGTCGCTGAGCGGTACAGGACACCGTTTTTTGCCGCGCTACAGGAATACAGCCGGCGGCCGGCCAGCGTCTTCCACGCCTTGCCGATCTCTCGCGGCGGCTCGGTGGGCAATTCGCCCTGGATCCGCGACATGGTTGATTTCTACGGGATGAACCTTCTCTTGGCCGAGACGTCCGCGACGTCGGGAGGCCTCGATTCGCTGTTGGACCCGCACGGATCGCTCAAGGAGGCCCAGGACTTGGCGGCGCGGGCTTTCGGTTCCCAGAAAACCTTCTTCGTCACCAATGGAACATCCACCGCCAACAAGATCGTTCATCAGTCCATCCTTGCTCCGGGGAATGTGGTCCTCGTCGACCGCAACTGCCACAAATCCCACCACTACGCTTTCGTCCTCGCCGGAGCCCAGGTTTCCTACCTGGACGCCTACCCGCTGGACAAGTTCGCGTTCTACGGCGCTGTACCCTTGGCCACCATCAAGGCCCGATTGCTGGCCTACCGACGTGCCGGGCGCCTGGACGAAGTCAAGATGATCACGCTGACCAACTGCACCTTCGACGGCATCGTCTATGACGTGGAACGCGTCATGGAAGAATGCCTGGCCATCAAACCGGACCTCGTCTTCCTTTGGGACGAAGCCTGGTTCGCCTTCGCCCGGTCCCACCCCGTCTTCCGGCGCAGGACGGCCATGGCCGCAGCGAGGAAGCTTGAGGCCTCCTTCACTGATCCCGGCTATGTCGCCAGGCACGCCGAACAAGCGGCATCGCTCCACGACGCGGTGACGGGCGCGCCCGCCGATGATGAACTCTGGCTGGAGACCCGGCTTATCCCGGATCCGGCGAAAGCGCGGCTGCGGGTATACGCCACGCAGTCCACCCACAAGACCCTCACCTCGCTACGTCAGGGATCCATGATCCATGTCTTCGACCAGGACTTCAGCGAGCATAACCAAGAGTCATTTCGCGAAGCATATATGACCCATACCTCCACATCGCCCAATTACCAGATCCTTGCTTCGCTCGACATCGGGCGCCGCCAGGTGGAGCTTGAGGGTTTCGGCCTGGTTCAGAAACAGGCGGACCTGGCAACCATCGTTGCCCAGGCTGTGGCCCGCCACCCCTTGCTGAAGAAGTACTTCCGGGTCCTCACGTCGAGGGACCTCATTGCGGCGCCCTATCGGGAAACGGGCAGCGCCATGCCGCTCCGGGATGGGCTGGCAGCACTGGCGGACGCCTGGCAGCATGACGAGTTCGTCGTCGACCCCAGCCGCCTCACGCTGGACATCAGCCGGACAGGCGTCGACGGCGACACTTTCCGGCACCGCTATCTCGCCGACAAGCACGGCATCCAAGTCAACAAGACCTCGCGTAACACCGTGCTCTTCATGACCAACATCGGCACGTCCCGGAGCGCCGTCGCCTACCTGATCGAGGTCCTGGTCAAGCTGGCCGAGTCTTTCGAGGAGGAATGGCCGGCGCGGAAAACGCCAGACGCCGGTCTCGCGGCGGGCCTCACGGGAGCCACTCCGCCCTTGCCCGATTTCAGCAGCTTCGCAAGGCGCTTTCGGCGGGATCCGCTCAGTCCCGATGGGGACCTCCGGGCCGCCTATTTCGAGAGCTACAAGGATGGAGCAACCACTTACCTGTCGGCCGGCGACCTCAAGGCCCGGATTGCGCAAGGCGAGGAAGTTGTTTCGGCGGGATTCGTCACACCCTATCCTCCGGGCTTCCCCATCCTCGTCCCCGGACAGGTGATCACGGGTAAGGCGCTGGAGTTCATGGCCGCACTCGATACCCGGGAAGTCCACGGCTTCGACTCAGGGCGCGGGTACAGGGTGTTCACTCGGTGACAGTGTCGGCATGCCGGTGGGCAACCCGCCATTCGCCCTCTTCTCGGCGATACACCTGGGTAGCCCGGAGGGTGTAGCTCCGCGCCGCACCGTTGATCGAGGCCGAGATGTGCTCCAGGCCGGCGGTGTAGGCCATGCCATCCACCACGTCATAGGCCTGCAATTCGAAGTTGTAGGACATGCAGTCGGAGAAAGTCTTCTCAAGGCTCGTGAAGACCGCATCCACTTCCTGCTGCCCATAGGCGTTGCGCCACGCACCCAGGATGCTCACGGGCTCCTCGCGGGACCAAATGACCCGGCGTGGGGCCGAGTTGCCGTTGTGCAGTGCCAGTTCCGCTTGGTACAGCGAGGACTTCACCCAGTCCAGGAAGTCGTCACGGTCGGTCATGCCCTCAGTATGCTCTTGGCGCGGGGCTTTGCACAGGCACAAGTAATCCATTCATGATGGGTCAGGAAGAAGGTGCGTTTTCCACGATATGAAAATTAGATTCCCTCTTGTGGAATGAAGTGATCGGGATTACATTTGAAAACAACCCCCGAAATCAGGGGCTGTTCCCAAACTGATTGGTTCAGATCAATGAAGATCCCAGACTCTGCGGCGCTGAAGGCGAGTTCGGCTCCGCGGAAGAAGAAGCCACTGTACAAGTCGCTCTTCTTCCAAATCCTGATCGCCGTCGTCGCAGGTGTACTCATCGGCCATTTTTGGCCGAACATTGGGTCTACCCTCCGGCCACTGGGCGATGGTTTCATTCAACTCATCAAAATGATCATCGCTCCGCTGATCTTCCTCGTGATCGTCACGGGTATCTCGGCAGTGGGCGACGTCAAGGCGGTCGGAAGAGTCGGGGTCAAAGCCCTCTTGTACTTCACCGGCGCCACGCTTTTCGCACTGGTTTTCGGCCTGATCGTTGGAAACCTTGTCCAGCCGGGTGCCGGACTGCACATCGATCCCAGCACGCTCTCCCAGGACGCGCTGAATGCCAAGACCGGGACTGCGCCGCCCAAGGACGCGGCTTCCTTCCTCCTGGACATCATCCCCACGAGCGTCATTGGCGCTTTCGCCAGCAACAGCCTTCTCCAGGTCCTCTTCTTCTCGGTCTTCTTCGGCGCGGCAATCGTCGTCATCGGTCGCGAGCGCTGCCTACCGGTCATCAGCCTCATGGAAACCGTCCTGGAACTGATCTTTAAGATCATGTCCTGGATCATGAAAGTGGCGCCCATCGGTGCATTTGGCGCCATGGCGTTCATCATCGGCCAGTACGGCCTCGACACCCTGGGGACCTATGCGCTCCTGATCGCCTCCTGTTACGGGGCGGCCATCGTCTTCATCGGCCTGCTGTTCCTTGTCGCATGGAGCTTTGCCCGGGTGCCCCTGTGGCAGTTCCTGAAGTACACCCGTGAGGAATTCCTCCTCGCGCTGGGTACGGCGTCGACCGAAGCTGTCATGCCCCGGATCATGACCAAGCTGACCAACGCTGGGTGCTCCCGTGCCACCACAGGCCTGGTTGTTCCCACGGGCTACTCCTTCAACCTCGACGGCGCCGCGATCTACCTTTCGATCTCGCTGTTGTTCCTGGCCCAGGCCTTCGGCCACCACCTCGACCTCGGGCAGCAGTTGGCAGCCCTGGGTGTCTTGCTCCTGACGTCCAAGGGGATGGCGGGCGTACCGGGATCGTCATTCCTGGCTCTCTCGGCCACGGCCGCTGCGCTGGGCATCTTCCCGGTTGCCGGCGTCGCGCTGCTCCTGGGTGCCGACCGCCTCATGGACTCCATGCGCGTCGTCGTCAACCTCCTCGGCAACTGCGTGGCCACGTTTGTAGTCGCGAAATGGGAGGGCCAGTTCGACCGTTCCGTCATGCTCCGCGCCTTCAGCGGTGAAATCACCAACGAGGACTCCGCCATCATGCTCGGAGCCGAAGCCGTCTTCGAGGAACAGGAAATCGAACGCATCAGCGAAGGGCGGGAGCCCTCGCCGAAGTTCCGTGGCGGGCCGAGTTCGGATGAGATCCCGCAGTTCGAAATGATCAAGCCGGGCCAACACCGGAGCCCTTCGGTCAGTCCCGACTAAGATTGCCACGTTCCACTTGCAGTTGAGCGCCCCACGACACCGTCGCGGGGCGCTCAACTGCATACAGGGGATCGAGCCTGGGCTAGGCTTCCTCGCAACCGCTAAGCGACTACACCTGCAAGGAGCCCCGGATGGCTATCCCGGTCACAATCACTGACTTCAGCATCACGCACACCCGCCTTGAAGGCGGGGCGGAGTGGAAGTCGTAAAGCCGGCCGACGGTGCGAAGTACCTGCGCACGTCCGACCTTCCCGACGGGGGGTCTACGAGTATGACCTTCTTCTGGCCCTGCCGCGGCGCTGACGGCTCAGAACAGCGGGAGCAGCTCCGACAAATCCGCGCGCAGACCCGACGCGGCTACCCGGCCGGCGTCGACGGCTGCGGACCACGCCAAGCGGCCGGTGACCATCGAGAGCCAGGTGGCGGCGTCGCACTCAATGACGTTAGGCGGGGTGCCGCGCGTGTGCCGGGGGCCCTCCACACACTGGGTGACGCCGAACGGCGGAACCCTGACTTCTACCGAGTTGCCGGGGGCGCGGGCGGTGAGTTCCTCCAGCGAGTAACGCACGGCGGTCGCCATCACAGTGCGCGACGGCGGCGTCACCGGACCGGGTTCGTGCCCGGCTTCTTGCCCGACGGCGGCCCGCCATGCGGTCAGTGCCGCGCGGCCTTCTTCAAGGTCGATCCGGCGTCGTGCAATTGCCATAGTTCGCAAGTTCCAATCAGTCCAGCAGCGCCGAAACGGCGTGACCCAGGCGGATCCTGCCGACCGAGTGGCCACCGCCGAGAACGGGCTCAACGACCTTTTCGAGCACGCTCGAGACGCCGGGAATATCCACGGCGCCCGCAACCGCGAGGAGCGTGAGTCCAACCAGCGTGGCAGCGCGGGGGTTCCCGTCCAGGATCTTCACTGCGACAGAGGCACCTGTGGGGGTTGCCAGGACCAGGACACCTTCCGCTCCGCCCTTGGCAAGCACTTCGAGTTCGTCCATGACGATGGTGTTTGCCTCGCCGCGGCCCTGCACTGCCCACGGGTAGTCCAACATGGACGTGGCAATGGTTGCCGCGCGGGCGTTGGAGCTCCGGTCCCGCGGGGCCTGCGCCAGACGCGAGTAGGCCCGCGCCAGCCCGGTCAGGGAAAGCGCAGCCACAGGTGCTCCGCATCCATCAATGCCGAGGTGGGCGATTTTCTCGCCGCTGTATTCCTCGATGACGGTCCGCACGCGCTGTTGCAAGGGATGGTTGGGCTCCAGGTAACTGTGCGTGTCCCAGCCGTTCTCGGTGCAGGCCCAGAGGAACGCAGCGTGCTTGCCTGAACAATTGGAAGCCAACTTGGTCTTGCCGTGCTCGGAACGGATCAGCCAATTGCGGGCGACTTCGTCCTGCGGCCATGCCGAGGGGCATTGCAGCTGTTCTTCCCGGACGCCGGCGGCTTTCAGCATGCCTTCCACCACGTCCATGTGATCGAGCGAGCCCACATGGCTGGCACACGCCAAAGCCACCTGGGCGCCGCGGAGTGGCACGCCCGACTGCATTGACGCGAGGGCCTGGAAAGGCTTGAGCGCGGAGCGGGCGTAGATGGGCGTCGTGATGTCGCCGAGCTGGGTCACCACGGAGCCGTCACCGGAAAGAACCACTGCGGAACCGATGTGACGTGATTCGATGAAACCGCTGCGTTCGATCACTGCCAGTTCGACGGCGGACTCAACGCTGAAGGTTTCATGCGAACTCAATGGCATGATGCAAGTCTAGGGTGAAGGCACCGTCTTCCCGGGCTACTCCACGGTCACCATAACGGACTGCCATCCCGAGGCGCCGTCAGGCACGGGATCCGCCCTCTTTTCAGTCTGCAGTTCGCCGGTTCCGTCCGTGGCCCGGACCTTGATGTAGTGGGGTCCAGGAGTGGCGTCCCAATTGAAGGACCACTGCCGCCACGTGACGGCAGATGCCTCCGCGGCAAGGATGACTTCGACCCATGGGCCGCTGTCTATCTGGACCTCCACCTTTTTGATGCCACGGGTTTGGGCCCAGGCGGTGCCGCCCAAGGCGACCCTGCCGGCAGGAACTTTGGCGAAGGATTTGGGTACTTCAAGCCGGGCCATGGTCTTGATGGGAGCCCGCTCGGACCAGCCGCGGGTGGTCCAATAGGCTTTCTTGTCGGCGAATCGGGTGACTTCCAGATCCACCACCCATTTGGTCGCGGAGACGAAACCGTAAAGACCCGGAACCACCATGCGTACGGGGTAGCCGTGTTCCAGCGGGAGGGGTTCGCCGTTCATGCCGATGGCCAGGATGGCATCCCTGCCGTCCTGGAGCACTTCCAGCGGAGTGGAGGCGCTGAACCCGTCGATCGAGGTGGAGAGGACCATGTCCGCTCCCGTCTTGGGACGCGCTTGTTTGAGTGCGTCACGGATGGGCATGCCCAGCCATTTGGCGTTGCCGGCGAGGTTTCCGCCCACGGGGTTGGACACGCAGGTGAGCGCCACGTGGGTTTCGATCAGTTGGGCGTCGAGCAGGTCCTGAAAGGTCAGCCGGACCTCTTGTTCCACCAGCCCGTGGATCCTCAGCTCCCAATCCTGGGCGTTGATCTCCGGCACGCTCAAGGCGGTGTCGATCCTGTAGAAGTCCTTGGCCGGGGTGAGCCAGGGGGTGACTCCCGGCGTCGGGGACTGGACGCCCTCGGGGACGGGAACAGCCGCCCGGGCCGGAGCCGGGAGCTTCAAAGAATCCCGTGCCTTGGCCACATTGCTGCGTGCGGCACTTAGGAAGCGACCGCCGCCGGCTGCGATGGCGGCCGCCGCAACGGTGATACCCGTGGCGGCGAAGAAGGTTCGGCGCGTCGTGGCGGGACGCTCGACGCCTTTGGCCGCGGTGTCGGCAGGGGCGTCAGGGAAGGACTTCAGCCGCCAAAGCCGGGCCACCGAGAGGCGGAGGACAACGAGCCCGGCCACTATGCCGATCAGGCTCGGTATGGAATCGACGGGCTTCACGCTGGCCCGGGTCACGACGGCGGCCACAATCACCGCACCCATGCCGAGAACGCCCAACACACCGAGCGCCCAATTGCGGAAGGCCACGACACCCAGCACGCAAGCCAGCACGAAGATGGTCAGGCCCATGCCCACAAACAGCGCGGCCTTGTCATTGGTGCCGAACGTGGTCACGGCAAAGTCCTTCATCCACGGCGGCGTGAAGTCGATGAACGTGGACCCCAACGCAATCACCGGAGTAGCCCGGGCCGTAAAGAAGGCGCCGATCAGTTCCGCGACGGAAAGTACGACGGCGGCGGCGGCCACCCCGGCCAGTGCAGCCAATGCGGTGGGTCCCCTGAGCCAGTTCCTGAGCTTGTTACCGAGCTTGTTCATGCAGGTTGTTCGGAGCCGGAGGGCCCCGGGATGGCTTGGACATGCTCAGCGCTTTGGTGCCCACGGTGCGGGTGGGCATGTCCAGTGGTGGAGACAGCTTAGGAGTCCTGCCCCCGCACAAAGTACCCTTGAAGACTGTGAAGGTACTCGTCATTGGCCCCGGCGGCCGCGAACACGCAATTGTCCGCTCCTTGCTCAAGGATCCCAACGTTTCCGAGGTCCATGCGGCTCCGGGAAACGCGGGCATCGCCAAGCTGGTCCCCACGTACGCGATCGACGGGAACAACCCCGGCGCCGTCGCAGCGCTTGCGACAAAGCTGGCGGTTGACCTGGTTGTCGTCGGCCCTGAAGCACCACTCGCGGCGGGTGTATCCGACGCAGTCCGCGAAACCGGCATTCCGGTCTTCGGCCCAAGCAAGGCCGCGGCGCAGCTCGAAGCCTCAAAAGCGTTCGCCAAGGAAGTCATGGCCGAGGCCGGCGTGCCCACCGCCATGGCCCGCGTGGCAACAAACGCTGCGGAGGCAGCTGACGCGCTGGACACGTTCGGCGCTCCGCATGTCGTCAAGGATGACGGACTGGCCGCCGGCAAGGGCGTAGTGGTCACCAATGACCGCGAGGAAGCACTCGCCCACGCCCAGTCTTGTTTCGACGCCGGAGGAACCGTTGTCATCGAGGAGTTCCTGGACGGGCCCGAGGTCTCCCTGTTCGTCCTGTGCGACGGCCGCACCACGGTGCCGCTGTCCCCGGCACAGGACTTCAAGCGGATTTTCGACAATGACGAAGGCCCCAACACCGGTGGCATGGGCGCCTATACCCCGCTTGACTGGGCACCTGTTGGACTGGTCCAGGAAGTCATCGACCGCGTGGCGCAGCCCACCGTGGACGAGATGGCCAGCCGAGGAACTCCATTCGTCGGCGTCCTTTACTGTGGCCTGGCGCTGACTTCCCGGGGCACGCGCGTCATCGAATTCAACGTCCGTTTCGGCGATCCCGAAACGCAGGCCGTCCTGGCCCGGCTCAAGACCCCGCTCGGCGCCCTCATGCTGGCAGCGGCCAAGGGCGAACTCGACCAGGCCGAAGAGCTGCGCTGGTCGAAGGAGTCGGCCGTCGCCGTCGTCGTCGCCGCCGAAAACTACCCGGACACGCCCCGCACGGGGGACCGCATCCGAGGCCTGAACAAGGTTGACGCGCTGGAAGGCGTCCACGTCATCCACGCCGGCACCAAACTGGACGAAGAAGGCCGGATCGTCTCCGCCGGCGGCCGCGTGCTGGCCGTCGTGGCTTTGGGGACGGACCTCGTGGAGGCCCGCGAGCGGGCTTACGACGGCGTGGAGCTGGTCCAGCTCGACGGCGGACAGTTCCGTACCGATATCGCCGGCAAGGCAGCCCGCGGCGAGATCCACGTGGTCTCCCCGGCCACCGGCTCCATCCCGAATGTGAAGGCTTGAACCATGCCTGAAAGCAACGCAAACGGCCTGCAGACCGAAACCCTCGACCTCCCGGGGTGGAAACACTTCTACTCGGGCAAAGTCCGTGACCTCTACGTTCCGGCGGATGATGTCATCGCGGACGAAGCCGGCCAGGACCGAGTCTTGGTGGTGGCCAGCGACCGCATCAGCGCCTTTGACCATGTCTTGAGCAGCGAGATCCCGGACAAGGGCCGGGTCCTTACGCAGCTGAGCCTCTGGTGGTTCGAGCAGCTTGGCGTGGAGCACCACGTCCTGGCGTCCACGGTCGCCGAGGGTGTGCCCGCGGAAGTCGAGGGCCGCGCGATGATCTGCAAACGGCTGGAGATGTTCCCCGTGGAATGCATCGCCCGCGGGTACCTCACGGGATCCGGGCTCGCCGAGTACCGCCAATCGGGCACCGTCTGCGACATCCCGCTGCCTGAGGGCCTCGTTGACGGCTCGCGGCTTGAGCACGCCATCTTCACGCCTTCTGCCAAGGCTGAGGTCGGCGAGCACGACGAGAACATCACTTATGACGACGTCGTCGCGATGGTGGGCGACGACATCGCCGCACGCCTGAGCGAACTCACGTTGAAGATCTACACCCGCGCGGAAGAGATCGCCCGCGGCCGCGGCATCATCCTGGCCGACACGAAGGTTGAGTTCGGCATCGACGTCACCACGGGTGTCATCACCTTGGGCGATGAGGTCCTGACTCCGGATTCCTCACGTTTCTGGGACGCGTCCACCTACGAGCCGGGCAAGGCGCAGCCTTCGTTCGACAAGCAGTTCGTGCGTGACTGGCTGACCTCCGCGGAATCGGGCTGGGACCGCTCGAGTGACACCCCGCCGCCCGCACTGCCGGCCGACGTCGTGGAGAAGACGCGTGTCCGCTATGTGGAAGCCTACGAGAAGCTCACCGGCAGGACGTTCGTCTGACTCGCAGTTGTTGTCGTTTAGCGGTGGCTAAACGACAACAACTGTCAGTCAGTTGGGCGCCATTAGCTTGCGCGGGAAGACTGCGCACTCGCGCTATGGCCCGACGCCGCCCGACGTTCCGCCAGCCGGATCTCCAGTACGGAGTCCATGGCCTGTTGGACGCGGTCGGCTGCTCCGGCGGCCGTGAAATCGCGTTGGGCCTCTTCGAGGTGGACCAGCGCGTCCGTGTTTTCACCGGCCGCCTTGAGTGCCTTGCCGAGGAGGAAAGCGACCTCGCCTGCGGTGTGCCGGGCGAGGACATCGCGGTCCGCGTGGATTTCGCGCAATTTGGTGATGGCGGCCGGAATATCGCCCGTCAGATAGAGCCAGCGGGCGCGGATAAAGGCAACTTCAAGCTGGTCCGTCTTGTTTCCGCCCACAATCGACAGGGCGAGTTCAGCGCGTTCGATGGCCGAGAGCGTCTCCGGCTCCACGATTCCCGAGGAGAGCCGGACGGCTGCCGATGCCTTGTTGAAGCGGGCCCACAGCTCAATGTCATTGGCGGGGGAGAGCAGCTTGGCGGCGCGCTCGTGATGCTTGATGCCTTCCACATAGTCGTGGCGCATGAAGGCCACGTTTCCCACCACCCAGGCCACTTCGCCTGCGAGCTGCGACATTGAATGGTCGTCCATCTGGTTGTTCATGGCCTGGCAATATGTCCAGGCTTCGTCCAACCTGCCACTCTCGGCCAATGCTCCGATCAGTGCCCGGTGCGCCCCGATGATGAGGGTTGAGCCTTTGGGCAGCTGCTCGGAAAGCCTTACGGCTTCCTTGGCGTGCTCGACGGCGGTGGCCAGCTGCCCTTGTCCGTGGCAGACGGCGGCAAGCATCTGCCGGGCACGGACTCCCAAGCCCGCAGATTCCGTAGCCATGGGATGTTCCAGGAGATGCTGGATGATCTGCTGGCATTCCTTCAACTGACCCTGCTTCATGAGGCATTCGGCCTGCATGTAGGTCATGTTCCACCAGGCGCTGGTGTTCTTTGCCTCGAGCGCGATCTGGGCGGCGGTCGCTGCGTGGCTTGCGGCAAGCGGGTAGTCCCTGAGGTCCCAGGCTTGCCTGGCGTACAGCCCCGCGAGCACGTATTCGGCGTCACTGACGGATATGGGCTGGCTCCAGGCTTCCAAGGCTTTTGGTGCCAGTTCCAGACGGCGGGCGAGTTCTTCAATGACTTCTGCCGTGGGCTCCCGCCGGCCGGTTTCAAGAAGTGAAATGTAGCTGGGTGAGTAAAGGTCCCTGCCCAATTCAGCCTGGGTCAGCCCACGTTCGAGCCGTTCGGCACGGAGCTTTTCTCCGAATCCGTTCCCCACAGGTTCCTCCTAGAGGCTTGGCTTTGCGCTGTCTTTACGCCTAAGGCTTGACAGTCGCTGTGGAAAACATTTTACAATGAATGTCAACAGGGACCGCGAAATTTCCGTAACGAATCCGACTCGCATTGAGGAAAAATTATGTTGAAGAAGATTGCTGCAGCAGTGGCCTTGGCCGGCGCTCTTGCATTCTCCGCCGCGGCACCAGCCGTCGTTTCCGCAGCCCCTGTGGCAGACACCGTCAGCACGGTGCTCAGCATTGGTAACTGGCCTGATCCGATGAGGGTCTCGCAGGCTATCGGCAACTGGCCCGATCCGATGGGTGTGGTCTCGCAGGCTATCGGTAACTGGCCTGATCCAATGAGGGTCTCGCAGGCTATCGGCAACTGGCCCGATCCCGTGTAACTGAGGCTCGACGGCGGCTCCCGGAGATCCCGGCAGCTGCTGGATAATTCAAATGAAGTGAAGAAGTCCCCGGTTGTCGGATATCGACACACCGGGGATTTCTTTTGTGCGAAGATCCGCGCGGGTCGTGATATACCCCGAGTTGTTAACAACACTTGTCTCTAAACCTTGGGCAAGCGAGGAAAACCGGTCAGGGGAATGTTTTTCCGGTTTTCGGGGACCGCCGAAAAGCTCGTTAAATAAAGTAGAAGACCTTCCGAGTGGAAGGTCTTCTACTAATTGGTCGGGATGACAGGATTTGAACCTGCGACCTCTTCGTCCCGAACGAAGCGCGCTACCAAGCTGCGCTACATCCCGATCCGCTGCGAAAGCAACTGTTCAAGAATAGCCGATCCCTCCCCGGATGCGAAATCGAAGGAAGCCCCCCCGGGGACAACAAGCTCAGACCAGCGAGTCCTTCCAGGCGCCGTGTAAGCGGGCGAAGCGTCCTCCTCGGCCGATGAGCTCGGCCGGTGTGCCGTCTTCCACGATGCGTCCCTCGTGCACCACCAGCACCCGGTCTGCGGTCTCCACCGTAGAGAGCCGGTGGGCGATGATAATCGCGGTGCGCTCGGAGTCCGTTCCGGATAGCAGGCTGCTGAGGCCGGCCTGCACCAGCCGTTCGGAGGGAATATCGAGCGAAGATGTCGCTTCATCCAGGATGAGTACTGCCGGGGCCGCGATGAATGCCCGGGCAAAGCCGATCAACTGCCGTTGCCCGGCGGAGACCCGGCCGCCTCGCTTGTTAACGTCGGTATCGTAGCCGTCAGGCAAGGCGGAGATGAAGTCATGTGCCCCTACTGCCCGGGCAGCTTCTTCAATCTCCGCGCGGGTGGCCCCAGGCCGCCCCAAGGCGATGTTGTCCGCCACGGAACCGCTGAAGAGGAACGCTTCCTGGGTGACCATCACGACGGCGCGGCGCAGGTCCGCCGTCGAGAGCTCCCGGAGGTCGACGCCGTCGAGGGTCAAGGATCCTTCGGTGACGTCGTAGAAGCGGGCGATGAGCTTGGCGAAGGTCGATTTGCCGGCACCGGTTTGTCCGACGAGCGCTATGGTCTGTCCGGCGGGAAAATGGAGGTCCAGCCTGGGGACCACTACCTTGCCGTTGCCGTAGCCGAACTCCACCCCACGGAAGTCGATTTCGCCGCGGGCATGGGGCAACGGCACGGGGTTCTTCGGCGGCCGGACAGTAGGAACTTCTTCGAGCAGTCCGGACACCTTCTCGAGCGCAGCCTGGGCGCTCTGGAAGGAGTTGTAGAACATGGCCATCTGGTCCACGGGCTGGAAGAAGCGCTTCGTTGAAAGGATCAGTGCCAGCAGCACGCCCACCGCCAGGTCTCCGGAGAGCACCCGGAAGCCGCCGAACAGCAGGACCACTGCCACGCAGACGTTGCCGATGAGGACCAGGCCCGGTTGGAAGACGCCGTTGAGGTTGATGGAGCGGACCGTGACTTTGCGGTAGTCCTCGGAGAGTTCGGCGTAGCGCTGGGCGTTCTCCGGCTCCTTGCGGAAGGCCTTGATGGCCCGGATGCCGGTCATGGTCTCCACGAAGTGCACAATCAGCCTCGCGGACACCACCCGTGATTCGCGGAAGGCGATCTGCGAGTGCTTCTGGTACCAGCGGGCCAGGAAATACGCGGGCACGCCCGTGGCCAGCATGAGCAGCCCGCTGCGCCAGTCGAGGGCAAATACCGTGAACGCCGTGAAAAGCATGAACAGGATTCCGGATGCCAGCGAGCTGACGCCCGAATCGAGGAGTTCACGCAGCGCCTCAAGGTCCGAGGTCTGGCGTGCGATGATCCGGCCCGAGGTGTACTTCTCGTGGAACTCCAAGCTGAGACGTTGGGTGTGCCGGAAGACCCGCAGACGCAGGTCAAGGAGCATGGATTGGCTCAGCTTCGCCGTGGAAGTGACGTAGAGGGCCGTCAAAATCGCCGTTGCGACGGCCGCCGTCAGATAGAGGAGGCCGGCCAGGACCACCGGCATGTTGTTCCCGGCGAGCAGCGAGGGCAGTGCGTGGTCGATGCCGAAAGCGATGATCGCAGGCCCGGCTACCCGGGTGGCCTGGGAGAGCACCACCATGCCCAGCGTCAGCCAGAACCGCAAGCGCACCGGGCGGATAAGGGACCCCAGCAAGGCGACCGACCGCCGTCGTACGGCTTTGCTGTCGCTGCGGCTCAGGTGGGCGTTGTCTTCATTTGCGGTACCGAACGTGCTCATCGGCGGCCCTCCCCGGCTTGGTCCATGTGCTGTTCCGAATCCAGCTCGTGTTCCAGTTCGTCGAGTTCGAGGTCGAGGTCCTTCGGGC
This sequence comes from Arthrobacter sp. 2RAF6, assembly GCF_052115205.1. Classification (NCBI taxonomy): domain Bacteria; kingdom Bacillati; phylum Actinomycetota; class Actinomycetes; order Micrococcales; family Micrococcaceae; genus Arthrobacter; species Arthrobacter sp. 2RAF6. The sequence continues at coordinate 22,870 of NZ_JBFRGF010000038.1, forward strand.
CGGCGTCGAGGCTCGCGATCACGTAGCGGTAGTGCGCGTTGTTGGCCAAGAGTTCCGTATGGGTCCCGACGGCGGTGATGCTTCCGTTTTCGAGCAGCGCCACACGGTCGGCCAAGGCAACGGTCGAGGGCCTGTGCGCGACGATGAGCGTGGTGGTGTCCCGGAGGACTTCGCGGAGCCTGGACGTGACGAGTTCCTCGGTGTTGACGTCCAGGGCCGATAGCGGGTCATCCAGCACGAGGACCCTGGGCTTGGCCGCGATGGCCCGCGCAAGGGCGATCCGCTGCCGCTGACCGCCGGAAAGGCTCAGGCCTTCTTCTCCGATGAGGGTCCCGACGCCGTCGGGCAGCGAATACGCGAAGTGCGCCTGCGCGACGTCGAGCGCTTCCTCGAGGGCTTCCTCGGAGGTGTCGGGCGCGCCGAGCAGCACGTTGTCCCGGACCGAGCTGGAAAACAGGGTGGTGTCCTCGAAGGCGACCGCCACGACGGTCCTCAGCTGCTCGACGCCGAAGTCGCGGACATCCACGCCGTCGATGGTCACGGATCCTTCGCTCACGTCATAGAGCCGGGGGACCAGCTGGAGCAAGGCGCTCTTTCCGCTGCCCGTAATGCCCACGAGAGCCATGGTTTCGCCGGGTCTGATGTCCAGGGTGATGTCGTGCAGGAGCCGGGCGCCGTCGTCGAAACCGAAAGCGGCGCCCTTGAAGCTCAAGGCCCCGCGCAGTTCCTTGGGTGTTCTGGGGTTCGCCGGACTGGTGATGGTATTGGGCGTATCCATGACCTCGAAGTGGCGGTCGAGCGCGGTCTTGGCCGTCAATGCCATGGCCAGGAGGGTCCCTGAGAATTCCACCGGCGCCGCAACAACCGCTGCGGTGCCGAAGAACGCAACGAGGGAACCGATGCTGAGTTGGCCCGTGGAGACGAGCAGGACCCCCGCCACGAGCCCGACGCCGAGCGCCAGCTCGGGCAGCAGCGTCACCACCAACGTGAAGGTGGCTTGGTGCTTGGCCTTGGCGATCTCGGTCTGCCTCAGCTCCTCGGCCTGCTCGTTGAAGCTCTCCAGCGCTTCGCGGCTGCGACCGAATGCCTTGAGCACGCGGATGCCGTGAACGGACTCCTCCACCGTGGTGGCGAGGTCGCCGGCCTGATCCTGGCTGAGCCGGGTTACCAGGCTGAAGCGGCGGCGGAAGCGGAAGGAATAGACCATGATGGGCACCGCGGCGGCCAGGAAGATCAAAGCCAGCTGCCAGCTCATCGCGAACATCACCACGACGCCGATCACTACGGTCAAGGTGGTCACCACCAGCATGATCGCGCCGAACGCCATCCAACGCCGCAGGAAGTTCAAATCCGTCATCGCGCGGGACAGGAGCTGCCCTGAGCCCCAACGGTCGTGGAAGGAAACGGTGAGGTCCTGCAGATGCCCGTAGAGGGACACCCGCATCCTCGATTCCACTGTGGTCGCGGGATTGATGACGAACTGGCGCCGCAGCGCCACAAGCCCGGCTTCTGCAATGCCGAGTCCCAGAACCACGACGGCGGCAATCCAGACAGCGTTAGTAGGGCCCCCGGGGTGGAGGGATCCGTTGATCAAAACCCGCAGCACCTGAGGGATGGCAAGCGCCATGATGCTGGCCAGCAAAGCGCTGAGGAGCCCCATGAAAAGCCGGGGGAGGATCGGTTTAACGTGCGGATAGAGACGTTTGACGGAGGTGAAGAATGAAGTCTGTTTGGCCATGCCCGCTTCTCAACAGCTTTGTTCCGGCGTTCCGCGTCTTTTTCGTACGGCGCGCGGAGGTAGTTTCCTGTAGCAACTACCCTATGCCATCGCGTAACGGGATTGACAGTACCATTGCGTTGCGTGATACGAGGTATTCGGAACTGCAGCTTCCCCGGGACATGCCCAGCTTAGGAAGGGAAGGATGGACATGCTCTGTGGTGGGTGCTGGCTATTGAGTGGCCGTCAGTGTCAGCAGCACGGCTTCCGGCTTGCAGGCGATCCGGACCGGGGCGAAGCGTGAGGTGCCGATGCCGCCCGAGACGTTGACCGGCGTCGTGCGTCCGTTGTTTTCCCAGTCATGCAGGCCTTTGGCGCGCCAGGTGGGGAGATCGCAATTGGCAACCAAAGCACCGTAACCGGGGATGCAGATCTGGCCGCCGTGGGTGTGTCCGGCGAGGATGAGGTCTGCGGAGTCGTTGGTGAAATGATCCAGGACCCGTTGGTAAGGGGCGTGGATGACGGCAACGCGCAGGTGTGGGCGGGAGTCCTGTCCGGCTGTGCCGCGTGGCCAGCCAGCGTAGCGCTCCCGATTCAGATGGGGGTCGTCCACTCCGGAGAAATCGAAGCGGATTCCGTTGATGGGCAGGGACTGGTGCCTGTTGGTGAGGTCGATCCAGCCGGACATCCCGAAACCTGAACGCAGGCGCGGCCAATCAAGCTCGACCTGTTTGTTCTTGACCCGCGACGGGCCGCGCAAATACGCTGCCGGGTTCTTGAACCGCGGGGCGTAGTAGTCGTTGGAGCCCGGGACGAAGACGCCGGGGAACTTCAACAGTGGCCGCAATGCATCCAGCAGCGGAACGACGGCGTGCGGGTGGCTGAGATTGTCACCCGTGTTCACCACGAGGTCAGGCTCAAGCGCCGCGAGCGAACGCAGCCATTCGGCCTTCCTGCGTTGGCTTGGCACGAAATGGATGTCGCTCAAGTGCAGCACGCGGAGGGGAGCCGAGCCTTCGGGCAGGATGGGAACGGTCTCCTCCCGGAGCACGAACTGGTTCTTTTCCCAGAGGCCATAAGCAAAGCCGGCAACGCCGGCAGTTGCGCCCGCCGCTGCGGTGACGGCAAAGCCGCGTCCGATGCTTCGGACGCGGCTTGCCAGCGATTCAATGGCGGGCCTGGAGCCTTTAGCCATTCTTTTTTCCATTGCCGTTCCCGTTGCTGCTCGGCTGGGTGCTCGGAGTCGTGCTGCCCGGAGTGGTGTTGCTCGGCGTCGAAGGCTTGTACCCCGGCGGATCGAGCAGGTTCGACGGCGGGGCCGGGAACGGGTTGGTCCCGTAAGCGGGAGCAACCTGGGACATGTAGTTGGAGAACTGCGGACCGGCGATCATGTAACCGTCGATGCTGGGATAGAACTTCCCGTTCACGGTAATATTTCGGCCCGGGCGGAGCTGATTACCCAGCGGGTCTCCGAACCAGCTGGCCGTCGCGAGGCCGGAAGTGTAGCCGACAACCCAGGTGGAGCCGTTGCTGTCATTGGTGCCAGTTTTGGCCGCGATCGGGAAACTGGTCTTGGTGGAAATCCTGGGCTGGATCAGCGAACCGGAGCCTTGGTTAAGAACCTCTTGCATGGCGTATGCGACACCGTGGGCAACCTCCGGGCTGACGGCGTCCTTGCAGTTGGGAGACTGAGCCGGCAACTTTGCGCCCGTCTGGTCCGTCACCGAAGTGATGGCGATGGGCTCGCAGTACTTGCCGTTGTTGGAGAACGTTGCCATCGCACTAGCCATGGTGAGGGGCGCGGTCTGGGTTGAGCCGATCAGGTTGCCCAGTGTGGTCATGGGAACCTTCGGATTGGGATCCGTGATCGCCCCGGACTGGTCACGGGCAGGGTTTCCGCCGTGGATGCCCACGGCGTCGACGATCTTTTGGATGCCACAGAGGTCCAGTTGAGAGGCCGAGGCAAATGTTGCCGTGTTGATGGAGTTCATGAGGCCGTACAGGACGGTCATGGGGCGGTAGTAGCCTACGTCCGAGTTTTGAAGGTCATAACTCCCGGCGACATTGCCGTCATAGAAACCATTTTCGGGCGTGGGACAGGTGTTCCGCCAAGGGAAATTCTGCGGGTACTTGCGGACCGTTGCGTTGATGGTCGTGTTCATCGATTTACCCTCATTGAGCCATTCGGCAAAAGTGAAGGGCTTCATGGTGGAGCCGGGCTGGAAGCCACCCAAGCCGTTAAGGTCGTTGCCTTGCGGATCAACCACATCCACGTTGAAGTTCTGTGTCTGTTCGAACTTCCCGTCCGCGGGCAGCCACACGGTGTTCTGAGCCATGGAAACGATCTTTCCGCTGCCCGGTTGGACCGAGACGATGGTGGCGCCCCATTTGTCCGGATTGGCGCCAGTGGTGGCATCTACCTGGGTTTGGGCCGCGTTCTGGGCCTTGGGATCGAGCGTGGTCTGGATGGTCAGGCCGCCGCGCGAGATGCGGTTGACGCGCTCGTCCTGGGTGGCGCCGTAGGCAGGGTTGTTGTAGAGCAGGTGCAGCACGTAGTCACAGAAGTACGGGGCCGTAGCGGCATATGCACAGCCTTGGCGAGGTTGCGTGACCTTGGTGGTCACCGGCGTCGCGATGGCGGCGTCGTAGTCAGCCTTCTTGATCTTTCCCTGGTCCAGCATGAGGCCGAGCACCAGGTCGCGGCGCTGCTTCGCGTGGTCCGGGTTCGTGACCGGGTCGTAGTAGGACGGGCTGTTGACCACGCCGGCCAGCAAGGCGGCCTGCGGCAAGGTGAGGTCCTTGGCGCTGGTGCTGAAGAAGAGCCTCGATGCGGCCTCGATGCCGTAGGCGTCCTTGTTGAAGAAGACAATGTTGAGATAGCCCTCAAGGATCTGCTGCTTGGAGAACTTCTTCTCCAGCGCGATGGCCAGCTTCATTTCGCGGAGTTTGTCGCCGACGCCCTTGTTGACGCCGTTGAGCTTGACGTCGGAAGCCTTGTTCTGGGAAACGAGGGACTCGTTGATGACGTTGTTCACGTACTGCTGGGTGATGGTGGAGGCACCCTGCTGTTTTCCGCGCGCTGTGCTGACGATGGCGCGCATGATGCCGGTGGCGTCGATGCCGCCGTGCTCATAGAAGCGGCTGTCCTCAACCGAGACGATCGCGTCCTTGATGAATGGGCTCATCTGGTCGAGCGAGACCCGCGTGCGGTTCTCAGAGTAGATGGAGGCGATCTGGCTGCCGTCCGCGGCCAGGATGGTGGTCGCCTGGCTGGGCGGGTTCACCTGAAGCTCCGCCGGCAGCGTGTCAAAGAACTGAATGGACCCACTCGCCGCACTGCCTGATACGGCGGCCGCGGGGACGAGCAGGCCCGCCACCAGGACACCACAAATAGCGCTCACACCGAGGAATCCGAGGATCTTTCCAAGAGTGGTGGCAGTGTCGAATAGCGGGTTCCTACGAGTCACCATGTTCACCACTTTACCGGCAAGGGCTAGTCTTTCTTTCATGACCAAATGGGAGTACGCGACGATTCCGCTCATCATTCACGCTACAAAGCAGATTCTGGACCAGTGGGGAGAGGACGGCTGGGAGCTCGTCCAGGTTGTTCCCGGACCCGATGGAAACGGACTTGTTGCATACTTGAAGAGGGAGAAGCAGTAACTATGACAACCCCCGCAGAAGCCAGCGTTGGCGCGGATTCCACAGCTCCGGCATCCGCCGTCGAGCAGCGCCTTGCCGAACTGGGACTGACCCTGCCGGCTGTTGCAGCGCCGGTGGCCGCCTATGTTCCGGCCATCGTCTCCGGCAACCACGTCTACACCTCCGGACAGCTGCCCTTCATTAACGGCAAACTCGAAGCTACGGGCAAAGTCTCCAGCGGTGAAGAGGGCCTTTCGGAAGAGCCTACGGTGTCTCCGGAAGACGCGCAGATGTATGCAGCCGTCTGCGCGGTCAATGCCTTGGCTGCCGTCAAGAGCGTCATCGGGGACCTCGACCGCATCACGCGCATCGTGAAGGTGGTCGGCTTCGTGGCCTCCGATACCTCCTTCACCGGCCAGCCCGGTGTAATCAATGGTGCATCCGAGCTTCTCGGGCGTGTCTTCGGCGACAAAGGGCAGCACGCGCGTTCCGCCGTCGGCGTTGCGGTCCTTCCGCTCGACTCTCCCGTCGAGGTCGAGTTGATCGCTGAATTCAGCTAAGGAACCGGTTCACTCAATTGCCACAACTAGCCCGACGCCTGTTTGCGTTACCCCCTGAACTAGAAGGGGCTGCACGGAATTGGCTTGAGCTCGGCGAACGGGCCCCCCGCGCCGCGCGTTTTGCATCATCTGTTGTCCTGCTCCGCGATTCGCCTACCGGCCTGGAAACGTGGATGGGTTACCGTCCCGGTTCCTCGCCGTTGGGCGTTGTCGCGTTTCCCGGCGGCTCGCTGGAACCCAGCGACGAAGACGCCCTCGGCTGGCTTGGCCCCTCGCCTCAGCATTGGGCTGAGACGCTGGGGACCGCCGACGTCGGACTTGCCCGCCGCCATGTGGTGGGCGCGATCCGCGAACTGTTCGAGGAGACCGGCGTGCTGCTGGCCGGCCCCGACCTGTCCTCCACGGTGGAGGCGACATCCACTCCCGAGTGGATGAAGGCCCGCGAGGCCGTAGCAGCGCAGGACAAGTCATTCACGGATGTACTGGCGAAGCGTGGATTGTCGCTGCGGACGGACCTGCTCAAGCCGCTCGTCAACTGGCTCAGCCCGGACTTCGCGCACCGGCGCTTCAACACCCGCTACTTCGCGGCCACCCTTCCGGTTAACCAACAGCCCTCGCTGTTGGCCAGTAAGGGTGTCTGGGGGCGTTGGGTGTGCGTTTCCAAACTCATGGCCGAGCGCGAGACCACTGCGCTTGGGGACGAAATCGGCCAGGAAAACACGGTTGGCTTGCCATTGGGCCAATTGCTGGTGCCTGGCTCGGAGATCATCCTCGAAAAGATGGCCGCTGCCCAGGGCTGCATCGCTTACCTCAGCTACAAACGGAAGCCGCACATGTACCAGCCGCGGCTCATCGAAGAGGATGGCGCACTCATGCTCGAAGTCGAAGCGGCCCGGACAGTTTCAGGGGAGCCACAGCGGGAGCGCTGACGACCTACGACGCGGGCGACACAAAAAATGCCTGGCGACACCGGAATTCCGGTGTCGCCAGGCATTTTCTGTGTCGCTAGAAATTACCGGGAGCGCTGGCGGAGGCGCTGCATGTCCAGGATGACCACTGCGCGGGCTTCCAGGCGGAGCCAGCCGCGCTGGACGAACTCGGCGAGGGCCTTGTTGACCGTCTCGCGGGAAGCTCCGACCAGCTGGGCCAGTTCTTCCTGCGTGAGCTCGTGGGCGACCAGGACGCCGTCGGTGGCCGGTCGGCCGAAGCGGTCCGCGAGGTCCAGCAGGGCTTTGGCGACGCGGCCCGGGACGTCCGAGAACACGAGGTCGGACAGGGAATCGTTGGTGCGGCGCAGGCGGCGAGCGAGTGCCTGGAGCAATTGTGCGGACACCTCGGGGCGAGTGCGCAGCAAGGCGTTGAGGCTTTCGTTCTTCAAGCCTGCCAGACGGGTCTCGGAAACGGCTGTGGCCGTTGCGGTGCGCGGGCTGGGGTCGAACAGGGCCATTTCGCCGAAGAGCTCGCCCGGGCCGAGGATTGCCAACAGCGATTCGCGGCCATCCGGAGAGGTGCGGCCGAGCTTAACCTTGCCGGACACGATGAAGTAGAGCTGGTCACCCTGATCGCCCTCGCGGAAAACAGACGCTCCGCGTGAAAGGTCCACCTCTGTGAGTTCGTCCGTCAGCAGACGGAAAGCGTCGTCGTCAAGGGTGGCGAAGAGGGGTGCGCGGCGCAATACCTCGATATCCATGAAATCTCCTGAGTAAAAGTTCGGCTGGGGCGCTTCAGCCATTGTTTCAGAATTTTGTCGCGTCTGTGACGTACTTGGCAGCCGAAACGCCCTAAATCACGCGGAACAGGCCCAAAACCGCGCCCCAACTTGCCGGGATTGCCCTGCTGGGCGGCTCCTTCGCGATCCGGGCGACAGCTTGCTTCCGAAGGGAAGCTGTCAGTCTGTGCAACTACAATTGGGGCTTACTCGGCTGTGAGGAGCTTTGGTGTTCGGCTTGACCATATTGGACTTGGCGTTGATTTTGACGCTTCTTTCCTACCTGATCTACGGCCTGCGCAACGGCTTCTTCGTGACGCTCGGCGGAATCGCAGGCTTCGCCGTAGGAGCGGTGGCTGCCTTTATCGCGGTCCCGCTCGTCGGCGACTGGGTGAAGGACAGTGGCTGGAGGCTGACCGCCATTATCGGCTCGGCCGTAGTGCTCATTGTCCTAGGGCACGGGCTCGGTACCTGGATCGGCCAGAGGGTCCGCAAAGCCGTGCGCATCCAGCCATTGCACGCACTCGACCGCGTGCTGGGTGGTTTCGTCAGCTTGGTTGTTGCCGCGCTGGTCATGTCCATGTTGGCGTTCAGCATCGGTTCCTTGGGTGTGCCGTTCGTTTCGCAGCAGCTGGCCGATTCCAAGGTGATCCGCTTCATCGACACCATGACGCCCACACCCGTCAAGGCCAGCGTGGCGCAACTGCGTTCCACGGTCATGGGCAACGGCATTCCGCAACTCATCGAGGGGATCGGCCCCGTTGCTCCTGTGCCCATTCCGAACACCAGCACGGACACTCCCGCACTCAACAACGCGGCCCATTCCGTGCTGAAGATTGCCGGCACGGCCTACCAGTGCGGCCAAAACCAGACGGGCTCTGGCTTCGTTGTCTCCCCCGGCCGCGTGGTGACCAACGCGCACGTCGTGGCTGGCGTGTCGCAGCCTGTGGTGGAAATCCCCGACGGCGGTGCGTTGCCTGGTCGCGTGGTCTACTTCGACAGCCAACGCGACTTGGCCGTGGTCGCCGTCGACGGTCTCCCGACGGCGCCGCTGCAGTTGAGCGCCGACCTTCCGGCCGGTTCACCCGCCGCCTTCGCCGGCTACCCCCACGGTGGTCCGTTCCAGTCCAAACCGGCCGCGGTGGAGGGCATCTCGACCTTGCTGGTCCCGGACATTTACGGCAACAACCCGTCCCCGGAACAGGTCTACAAGCTGGCCGGAGACGTGCAGCCGGGCAATTCGGGCGGTCCGCTGCTGACGATCCAGGGGCAGGTTGCCGGCGTGGTCTTCGCCAAGACCACTTCGGATGTGGCAGTGGGCTACGCCCTGACAATGGACGAGCTCTCGCCGGTGGCCCAGCAAGCACCATCCTTGAGCGAGGCAGTGTCGTCAGGCCAGTGCACCAAGAAGTAACCCTGCCCACCGAGGGACATGCTCTGCGCTTGCCCTGGCCACTAAGAATGAGCATGTCCCAAAGAACCTGCCCAGTCCGAGGATCTAGACCGCGGTGGCGAGGTAGTCGATGGCCAGCTTGTAGCCCTGGACTCCCGCGCCGACGATCACCGCGGAGCACACCGGGGACAGGTAGGAGTGGTGCCGGAATTCCTCGCGCCGGTGCACATTGGTGATGTGGACCTCGACGGCGGGAATCTGCACTGCTGCGAGAGCGTCCCGCAGCGCCACGGAAGTGTGCGTGTATGCACCCGCGTTGATGACGATCCCGACGGCGGTTCCGCGTGCACCGTGGATGGCGTCCAAGAGGTCGCCCTCATGGTTGGACTGGACGCAGTCCACTGTGAAGCCGTGGGCCCCGGCGGCTGCCATGGCGAGCTGTTCGACGTCGGCCAAGGTGGAGGTGCCGTACTTTTCCGGTTCGCGCGTGCCCAGCAGGTTCAGGTTGGGGCCGTTGAGGACGAGGATGGTGCCGCGACCGGCTTCGGTGGCGGTGGGAGCTTCAGTCATAACTCCCAATCTATCGGTGTGCGGAGACGGTCCGGCGTTTCTTACGCTGCCGTGGACTGCGTAAGAAACGCCAAACGGCAGCTACACCGCGGTGATGCGGAGCAGCAGGGCGTGCTCCGGGTTCAGGACCGGCATGGGAAGACCCACCTCCGCAAAGAAGCGGCCGCTTGCCTGAGCCCGGGATGGCAGCCAAGCCGGCGGTTGCACCTGGGTGAACGTGCGGGCATAGTCGGCGTCGCCGGGGGCCGGGAAAATGGCCTGAACCATGTAGGAACGCTGGGGGTCGAGGCCCGGAACAGCGACGCGCCCGGGTTGTTCGGCGAACGACGTGCGCGTGCTGACGACGGCGAACAGCGCGGACCCGCCGTCGTCGGACACCACGCCGTGCAGCATCAGCGAGTCGTCCGGAACGTCCGCACGGACCATCCGCCCGCTGTGGATGAGCCCGCGGTGCTCCTTGTACAGGCCGATGAAGCGCTTGAGCTCCTCGCGTTCGGCGCCCTGCACCTGGCGGACATCCCATTCCATGCCGAAATGCCCGAACATCGCGGTGATGGCGCGGAAGGAGAGATCATGTGTTCGGGCCGTGGTGTGCGAGGTGGTGGGGCCGATGTGCCCGCCCACGAGTTCCGGTGGAACGACGACGCCGGTCCAGCGCTGGATGGTCTGCCTTTCGAGGGCGTCGTTGCAGTCCGATCCCCAGATACGGTCGGTCCGCTCAAGGATGCCGAGGTCCACCCGCGCCCCGCCCGAGGAGCAGCTTTCGATTTCGACGCCGGGGTGGGCCTCGCGGAGCTCGTCGAAGAGCCGGTAGGCGGCCAGCGTTTGCGCATGTACGGATGCGCGGCCTGCATGGCCGTGCTCGCTGAGGTCCCGGTTCTGGTCCCATTTGAGGTATTTGATGTTGTTTTCCCCGAGCAGGGTGTCGATCCGCTCGAAGACGTACTGCCAGGCCGCGGGGTTGACGAGGTCGATGATGTGCTGGTGGCGCCATTCCACGGGGAGGCGGCCGCCGTCCTTGTGAGAGAGGGCCGCGGGGCCAACGATCCAGTCGGGGTGCGCCCGGGCAACATCGGAATCCAGGTTGATCATTTCCGGTTCCACCCAGAGCCCGAATTCCATGCCATGGGAATTCACGGCCTCGATGAGCGGCGTCAGGCCATCGGGCCACAGGGTTTCGTCGACGTACCAATCGCCCAGGCCGGCATGGTCGTCGCGGCGCCCGCGGAACCACCCGTCGTCGAGCACGAAGCGCTCAACGCCGAGCTCCGCGGCGGACTCCGCGAGTTCGATCAGGGTGTCCAGCCTGTGGTCGAAGTACACGGCCTCCCAGGTGTTGAGGACCACGGGGCGGGGTTTGCCGGCAGGGAGCCCTGTGGAGGCCGCGGGAAGGACGTGATGCGGGCGGGACCGGAACCAGCTGTAGAAGGCTTCGCTGATGCCGTCCAGGCCGCGGTCCGAGTAGGCGGCAAACAGCACGGGCGTGGTGTAGCCCTCGCCAGGCTGGAGCACTACTTCCGCCGGGCCCAGGAGCTCAGAGCCGCCGATCATCGTGCGGCCATCGGCCACGGTGTCGGCGAATTGTTCGTGGTTGCCGCTCCAGGCCAAGTGGGTGGCCCAGACCTTCCCGTTGCGGTTTCCGAATCCGGCGGTACCCGCCGCGAAAAGCAGCGAGGAATCGTGCCCCGTGCGGCCGTGGCGTCCCGTGCGTACCCACGTCCCTTGCTGGACGGGCCGGCGCTGTGGGTGCCGTTCGCGGCACCAGCGCCCGGTGAGGTCAAGGAGCTCGACGGCGTCCGACCCCACCGGGAGGACGGTGGCCAGCTCGTCGAGCTGGAAAGGGGACGTGCCGTCGTTGACGGCGGTATGGCGCAGCTCGAGAAGGCCGCCGGGGTGAAGCGTGAGCTTGGACGTCACGGAGATTCCGGCGTCGGGATCCTTTTGGACAATCGCTGCAGAGGCGACGGCGGAGTTGCCGTCAGCCTGCACGTCCACTACGCGGAGCCGGAGCGAAAAGTCGAGCCCCGGGGCGCCGTCGGCGATTCGCTGGCCGCGCAGGCCCGGGCGGCCCCGCCATGCGGAGGAGCCTTGGGGGAGGAGAGCCGCCGGTACGGTGGCGTCGACGGCGGAGTGCGGGATGGGTTCGCCCAGGATGGCGAGGTCCGGGAGGGTGTTGCCGAGATCGGCGCCCCAGTGGATGACTTCGGCCTCTCCGTTGTAGAAACTGACCACCAGGCTTGTGCCGGCGGAACGGAGGTGGAGCGGGTCCATGGGCTGTTCACTTTCAGAGAGTCGGAGTGCGTTGCGAGGGAGTGGAGAGTCCGGGCGCCGCCGTCAAAGGAGTGAAGCGGCGGCGCCCGGACTGGTTTCAGGGGCTGGTGTTACTTGAAGAGGTTATTGACCTGGTTGTTGGCATCGGAGAGGGAGCTGGCCGGCTTCTTGCCGCTCAGTACTGCGTCCATTGCGGGCTTCATGATGCCGTCAACTTTTGCAGCCTTGTCCGCGATGGGGAAGAGGAACGTGGTGCCGTCTTTGACCTGCTGGGTGAAAGCGGAGACGTCAACACCCTTGGCCGCGAAAGCCTTGGCGGCCAAATCCGAGGACGTGCTGATCGCCGGGAACACGACGGCCTTGTTGGCGACGACGTCCTGGCAAGCTGAGGAGCCGAGGTATTCGACCCACTTGGTGGCTGCTGCCGGGTTCTTGGTGCCGGCCCAGATGGAGTCGGCCAGGCCGTTGAACATGGACGCGCGCTTGCCGTCCGGTCCCGTCGGGGTGGGGGCGATGGCAGTCTGGATACCCTTGTATCCGGTGTACTGGCCGATCATCCACGAGCCGCTGGTGTTAATCGCGGCCTTGCCTGCACCGAAGTTGTCCGACACGCTGGCGCCAACCGTTGTCTCAAGTTTGGGCATGTAGCCCTTGTCCGCCAGTCCGGCCCACCAAGAGATGGTTTCCTGGAACTTGGGGTCGTCGTAGTTGAACTTGGTGCCCCACGGGTTCTTGTCGGTAGCGGTCCAGCCGGTAGTGGCCGCGAGGAAGCTCCACTGGGTCTGGCCCTGGCCGGAGCCGGAGGACTCCAAGCCCAAGCCGTAGACGGCCACGTTGTTCTTGTCGAAGCCGGCTTCGTCTCCGCGCTTGCCGTTCTTGTCTACAGTCAGGTGGGCGATGGTCTTTTCGTAGCTGCCGCCGTCCTTGGGGTTCCAATCCAGCTTGGCCATCTGCTCGGCGGTGATGCCGGCGGAGTCGGTCATGGCCTTGTTGTAGAAGAGGCTAATGGTGTCCCAGTCCTTCGGGAGGCCGTAGCGCTTGCCGTCCTGGCCCACCCAGAGATCGGCCAGGCCCTTGTTGTAGCTGTCCAGTTTGACGCCGTCCTTGGCTACGGCGTCGTCGAGGGCCAGCAGTTGCTTCTTGGAAGCGAACTCCGGGTACTTGGACAGGTGATCGGTGAAAACGTCAGGAGCGGTACCGGACACGAAGCCGTTGGTCAGGGTGGTCCAGTAATCGTCCCAGCCGCGCTGGGTGATTTTGACCGTGATATTCGGGTTGGCCTTGGTGAAGTCACTTGCGCACTGCTGGTAGGCCGGGAGCTGGTTGGCGTCCCAGAGCCAGTAGTTGATCTCGCCCTTGGCTTCGCTGGAGGCGGGGGCGGAGCCGCCACAAGCGGAGAGTGACAGCGCGGCCGCGACAGCGACGGTGACGGCAGCTGCGACGGTGCCAATGGATTTCTTCATGGTGGACCTTTCAGGGGTTGCGATGGAACGGGGCGGTGCTGGGGGAGAAAGAGCTACTTGATGCCGGAGAAGCCGATGGAGTTGACCACCTTCTTGCCGAAGGCGATGAAGAGGATCAGGACGGGCAGCGCTGCCACCAGGGTGGCGGCCATGAGTCCGCTCCAGTCCGGTGCACCTTGCGGGGACTGGGACTTGAAGACACCCAGGCCCACGGTGAGGACGCGGACGTTCTCGTCCTGGCCCACCAGGAGCGGCCAGAAGTACTCGTTCCACTGACCGATGAAGGTCAGCAGCGCCAGGGTGGCGAGGGGGGCTGCGGCGTTGGGGATCACAATCTGGAAGAAGATCCGGAGGTGCTTGGCGCCGTCGAGCATGGCTGCCTCTTCGACTTCACGGGACATGCTCAGGAAGAACTGGCGCAGGAAGAAGATGGCAAAAGGCGTCATGAACATGTAGGGCAACGCAAGGCCGGCGAAGCTGTTGAGCAGGCCCAGGTTCTTGATCATCAGGAAGTTGGGCAAGGCCGTGAAGATCGGCGGGACCATCATCGTGGCCAGGAAGATCGCGAAGACCTTGTTCCGCCCGGGCCAGCGCAGCCTGGAGAAGGCGTAGGCTGCCATCGCACTGAAGAACACCTGGCCTGCCGTGGTCATGGTGGCAAAGATGATTGAGTTGCGCAGGTACAGCCAGAAGTTGATGGCGGCGCCGGAACCGCCCTCGGCAATGGCTTGCTCGGGGCTTTGGAGCCCCAGGACACGCTGGAAGGCGCCCCAGCTGAAGTCTGCAGGGAGAAGGTTGCCGGCGTTCGAGGCCAGTGAATGATTGCTGGACAATGCCGTCCGGATCATCCAGAGGAAGGGGGCAACCGTGACGGCGACGGCGATGACGACGAGGGTCCAAGCGCCTGCGCGGCGCCAGTTGAAGGGTTTCGTGCGGGTGCGGCGCGACTGCGGGGAGCCGACAACGGCGGTGGCGGACTCGCGCAAACGGCGGGAATTGGTGGAGGTACTCATGGCAGGGTTTCCTTAGTCCAGGTCCGTCTCGTTGCCCTTGAGGAACTTCATCTGGATGAAGGCCACCAGGGCGAGAATGATGAAGAGAATCACGGACAGGGCTGATGCGTAGCCGAAGTCGGACTCGCCGAAGGCCTTCTGGTAGATGTACATCTGGATCACCCGGGACGCGTTGATCGGTCCGCCGCCGGTAGTCACGGCCACGGTGTCGAAGACTTGGAAGGAACCGATGACGGTGACCACCAGGACCAGGACCAGCACGGGGCGCAGGAGCGGCATGGTGATGCTCCAGAAGGTCCGGGTGGGGGACGCGCCGTCAAGGTTGGCTACTTCGTAGACGTGGTTGGGGATGGACTGGAGCCCGGCGAAGATCAGCAGGGCGGTGTATCCCATGTGCCGCCAGACGTTGACGAAGGCGATGGTGGGAATGGCCCACTGTTCGCTGCCGAAGAAGGCAACGCGGGGAAGGCCCAGCCAGCTGATGACCTCGTTGACGATGCCTAGTTGGTAGTCGAGCATCCAGAACCAGAGCAGCGCAACGATGACGTTGGCCACAAGGAACGGGAGCAGAAGCGCGCCCCGGATGAAGGTTGATTTGGCCACGCGATGCATAAGCAGCGCGAGTCCGATGGCGATGACGGTCTGGAATCCGATGTTCAGTGCCACGTACTGGACCGTGACGGCCATGGCGTTCCAAAACAGATCGTCGCTGAAAATTGCTGTGTAGTTCTTGATGCCGATCCAGGTGGGATCACCCAGGATGCTGTACTCGGTGAAGCTGAGGTAGATGCCCCGGATGGTGGGGATGAGGAAGAAAACTACAAAGCCGATCAACGCCGGAAAGATGAAGAGCAACGCGATCTTCAGGTCACCGATACGCCGAATGCCGAACCTGCTTGGTTTGCCCGATTGGGGCGGTGCGGCATGCGCCGCTGGTTTGGTAAGGGTGGTCATCTTCGACCCTTCCTGACTGTGATGTGGGTTACAACTGATGAGAATCTACACGAGTAGATATGAAGGGGTCAAGTAAATCTGTGAAGTTTTGTTCGATTATTTTGGATTTCTTGCGTTTTGTTGACTCGAGTAGATCCCGGTGATTCACTGGCCTGAGTCACTCGTCTAGCCGCTCCCGGCGCGGCGAGGACATTCTGAAGCCACCTACATGAATCGAAGGGCTAACAATGACGTTTTCAATGGGAGTAGTAGGCCTTGGCCAGTTCGGCGGCCAATTTGCCCACCTCTTCAAGCTCCACCCCGGGGTTTCCGCCGTCTACGCGGTGGACGAACTCCCGGAACGGGCGTCCAAAGCCGTTGAACAGCTGGGGCTCGACGGCACCATGGGCAGCTTCGACGAGTTGCTGGCCTCCGACGTCGACGCCGTCGCCATCTTCACGCAGCGCTGGACACACGGGCCGTTGGTAATCAAGGCGCTGCGCGCCGGGAAGCACGTCTATTCGGCTGTTCCGATGGCAATCTCCGAGGAGCAAATCGCCGGAATCATCGACGCCGTGCGTGAAACCAAGCTTGTTTATGCCATGGGAGAGACCAGCTTCTACAACCCCGCCACCGTCTATGCCCGCAAGCAGCACGCCGCCGGCAAGTTCGGCCGCATCTTCTACACCGAAGGCGACTACGTCCACGACATGGACCTGGGCTTCTACGAGGCCTACCAATACAGCGGCGGCGAAAACTGGAAAGCAACCGCCAGCTACCCGCCCATGCTGTACCCCACGCACGCCATCGGTGGCGTGCTGGGTGCCGTGCCTGGACATGCCGTGAGCGTCAGTTGCATCGGCGTCAAGGACGATCGCGGCGACGGCGTCTTCGACAAGGAAGTCAGCATGTTCGACAATGACTTCTCCAACGCCACGGCGCTGTTCGAAATGAACGACGGCGGCGTGATGCGGACCAACGAGATGCGCCGCGTGGGCTACCCGTCGCACATCCGTGAATCGCGCTTCCGCTTCTTCGGCACGGAGGCAAGCTTTGAACAGTTGGCCACCACCACGCTGTGGCAGGACAAGACGGGGGTCCTGGATGTCTCGGACCAGGTGGAGACCAAGCCGAGCATGTCGGCCGATGACCCCTCGTTGGCGGATGTCGCGCCGGAGCTTCGCGGCGCGTTCATCTCCGGCCTCGCTCCGGTGCACGACGCCGGCCGGCTCCCCGTTGAATTCGAGGGAGCTCCCACAGGGCACGAAGGCAGCCACCAGTTCCTGGTGGACGACTTCGTCACGGCCGTGAACAAAGGAAGCCTTCCCCCGGTCAACGCCTGGGTGGCCGCGCGCTTCACACTCCCCGGCGTCGTGGCTCACGAGTCCGCGCTCCGCGGTGGCGAACGGCTCCCCATCACGGACTTTGGAGATGCCCCCGAGGCTTTGTAGCTAGCATGATCACCATGACTACTTCGGCAGTGCACACCCCGCGCGGACCGGTGACGCGCAAAGACGTGGCCCGGTACGCCGGGGTGAGCACCGCCGTCGTGAGCTATGTGGTGAACGGCGGCCCCAAGAAGGTGGCCCCGGCGACGGAAGCGAAGGTCCAGGAAGCCATCCGGATCCTGGGGTACCGGCCGAATGCCGCCGCGCGTGCGCTCAAAATGGGGTCCAACCAAACCCTCGGCCTCGTGATTCCGGACTCCAGCAATCCGTTCTGGGCGCTGCTGGGACACGCCGTCGAAGTGGCTGCCGCCGAGCGCGGATATGCCCTGTTGTTGACGAACTCCGACAACAAGCTGGACTCCGAACGTCGCCACATCCGTAACCTCGCCGCCCGTCAGGTAGATGGCGTGGTCCTGGCAAGCGTCATGTTTGAACCCGATTTACTGGAGCTCTTCGGCGCGGAAATCCCCTCGGTCCTGTTGAACCATGCCTCGATTGCTCCCGGGTTCAACAGCGTAGGCGTGGATCTTGAAGCCGGAGCCCGCCTGGCCGTGGAACATTTGATCGGCCACGGCCACACCAACATCGGACTCGCCATGGGCATCACGGCCGACAACGAGGCCGATGGGCGCGAGGAGGGGTGGCGGCGGGCGCTCGAAGCTGCCGGACTCCCTGTTGGGCCGCTCGCCCGCGGCGGGTTCGACCGCCCCGGGGGCTACGCTGCCGGACAACGCCTCCTGGCCGCGGACAACCGCCCGACGGCGATCTTCGCCAGTTCGGATATGCAGGCAATCGGGCTCCTGCGGGCAATCCGCGAGGCCGGCTTGTCCGTTCCGGACGATATCGCCGTGGCGTCCTTCGACGGCTCTGTCGAGGCCGAATACAGCTGGCCTGCCCTGACCACCGTGGAGCAGCCGGTCTGGGAGATGGCAGAGGCCGCAGTGTCCGCGCTGGTGGGCGAGAATCGAAACGAACCCCCGCAGCACAGGGTCTTCCCCACCCAGCTCCGCATCCGGCAATCGTGCGGGTGCCCGTAGGCCGTTCCCAGCCCAACTAGTCCCCACCGCCACCCTCGCCTCGCAAGTCCCCACCGGCTCCCAGCCTTCGCAAGCTCAGGCAGGGACCCTCGCCGATGGGGCCCCACGGCCAGGGAACCCTGGCGGCGTGGGCCCACGCATTTGTTGTCGTTTTGAGGGCTCATAACGACAACAAATGCGAGCTAGTTGGGCTCAGGGCGTGGCGATCCTGAGCTTCCCGACGCCGTCAGCGAGAATGCGCCGGGCATCCTCTCCGAGATGCGAATCCGTCACGAGCACGTCAGCTTCCTCCAGCTGGGCAATCGAGGCGATGCCCACCGTTCCCCACTTGCTGTGGTCCGCCAAGACCACTACGTTGCGGGCCGCACTGATGAAGGCCCGGTTGGTTTCGGCTTCCTGCAGGTTTGGCGTGGTGAATCCGGCGTCCGCATCCATGCCGTGGACACCCAGGAACAGGGTGTCCAAGTGCAGTTGCTTCAGTGCGGCCGTGGCGATGGGACCCACCAAAGCGTCCGACGGCGTGCGCTCTCCACCCGTCACGATGACCGGGAAACCCTCCCGGGAACCCGAGGCATTGTGGAAGAGATCAGCAATCCTGATGGAGTTCGTCACCACGGTGATCCGCGGGCCCTCCAGGAGTACCTTGGCGAGCTCGTAGGTGGTGGTTCCGGCGCTCAAGCCCACGGCCATGCCCTCATGGACCAAGGTGGCCGCCTCGACGGCGATCGCGTGCTTTTCCTCGATCAACTGGGTCGATTTCAGCTCAAAGCCGGGCTCGTGGGTCCGGGCATCGCCGGGTATCTTGGCACCGCCATGGATACGCTCGACGAGTCCGGATTCCTCAAGCGACTCGATGTCGCGCCGAACGGTCATGGCTGAGACGCCCAGTAGTTGCGCGAGGTCCGAGACACGGACAACCCGTTCACGCTGGACGGCGTCGACTATGGCGGTGTGGCGGGCTGCCTGAAGCATCGGAGCCTTTCTGGAGGGACGGCGGGTGGTTAGGCGGGAGTGGCGACGACGGCGACGCCTCCGGCAGTAAGGTTTAGCGTACCTCCGGTGGCGGTTCCGCTCAGGAGCTCGACGCCGTCGAGCGGCACCTCCACGTCCTGCGCGCTGTGGTTGATGACGAAAGTCCAGTCCTTGGTGCCGTTGCTCCGGCGGACGATTTCCACGTCTTCCGGAGGCTGAACGCCCATGACCGCCTCCACCCCGGCGTCCGAGCAGAGGAGCTGGACCAGTTCGGCCAGTCCCGCGCGGCCCAGACTCGTGGCGACGTAGTAGGCGGCACCGCGTCCGGCGGAACCCGCCCGGCGGGTCACTGCCGGCGAGCCGTCGACGCCGGTGCCCGCGCCGCTTGTGCCCGCGCCGCTTGTGCCTGCGCCGCTTGTGCCTGCGCCGCTTGTGCCTGCGCCGCTTGTGCCTGCGCCGCCGTCGAACGTGGCCAGAACCTCCGCCCCGGTTGCCTTACCCAGCTCGCTCCAGACCGTCCCGGAGCCGAAGCGGCTCAAGCCCACGGCATCGTCGGAACGCAAGGGGAAGAATTCCTCAATGCTCACGCCGAGCAGTTCAGAGAATGCCCCGGGATAACCGCCTCCGTTGACCGGGTCCATGCGGATGTGGTCGTTTTCGTCAACGATTCCGGAGAAATAGGTGATCACCAGGGTTCCGCCGGCTTCGACATACTCGTGGAGCTTTGCCGCGCCTTCATCCGTGACCAGGTACAGCATGGGCGCGATCACCAGTTTGTAGCCGGAAAGGTCATCGGTGCTTTGCCGGATGTCCGTGGTGACGCCGGCCCGGTAGAGGGCGTCGTGCCAACGCCTCGTTTCGGGCACGTTCCGTGCGTCCTCGCTGGGGTGCGAGTCCAGTTCGGTGCCCCAGCGGGCGTCGGTGTCGTGGATGATGCAGGTTTCGGCCTGGACCGTTGAGCCGGCCACCTCCGAAATGCTCTCGAGCGCACGGCCCAGCTCCACCACTTCGCGCCACACTTTGCTGTCGCGCCCGGCATGGGGGACCAGCCCGGAGTGGTATTTCTCGGCCCCGGCGCGGGAGGCCCGCCATTGGAAAAACAACACACCGTCGGTTCCGCGCGCCACGTGCTGCAGGGAGTTGCGCAGCATTTCGCCCGGCGCTTTGGCCACGTTGCGGGGTTGCCAGTTCACTGCCGAGGTGGAGTGTTCCATCAGGAGCCATGGCTTGCCCTGTGCCCAGCCGCGGGTGAGGTCCGCCGTCATGGCCAGTTCCTGGAAGTTCCGTTCGTCGGCGGCAATCAGATAGTGGTCATTGGACACGACATCCATGTGCCCGGACCAGCGCCAGTAGTCCACAGGGGCGTTCAGGCCCATGTTGAAGCCCATGAAATTGGTGGTCACCGGGTGCTTCGAATTGGCCTTGATGATGTCTGCTTCTGCGGTGAAGCACTCAAGAAGGGCATCGGAGGAGAACCTCGCGAAATCCAGTTGCTGCGTGGGGTTCACCCACGTTCCGGAGCGGCGCGGCGGCAGGATCTCGGCCCAGTCGTAGTAATGCTGGGACCAGAAGGCCGTGCCCCAGGCCTCGTTGAGCGCGTCCAGCCCCCCGTACCTGGCCTGGAGCCATTCCTGGAAGCCACGCTCCGCGTGGGGGCCGAAGTCCGGTTGGTTGTGGCAGCCGTACTCGTTATGGACATGCCACATCACGACGGCGGGGTGCCCCGCGTAGCGCTGAACGATCGCCGTCGTCAGGGCTGCTGCCGCCCGGCGATAGTCCGGCGAGCACGCCGCGAAGGCCTGGCGCGAACCATAACTTTGCCGGACGCCGTCGGCATCCACCGGGAGTGAATCGGGGTACTTGCGGCTGAACCAGGGCGGGGGAGAAGCGCTCGCGTTCGCGAGATCCACACTGATGCCGTTCGTGTGGAGCAGGCCAAGGATCCTGTCCAGCCAGCCGAACTCATACCGTCCTTCTTCGGGTTCGAGGAGGGCCCAACTGAAGATGCCGACACTGACGAGGTTCACTCCGGCTTCCTTCATGAGGGCGACGTCGTGTTTCCAGACCTCTTCGGGCCATTGTTCGGGGTTGTAGTCACCGCCGAACGCGATCCGGCCGCCCAACTTGTCGACGATGTAGTCCATTGCCATGCGTTTTATCCTTTGCTGGAACCGAGGGTGAGGCCGGCCACGAATTGGCGCTGCAGCACGAGGTAGATGATCAGGGTGGGAATCACAGTGATAGTGGCGCCGGCCGCCAGGAGGTTGTAGTTGCTGAGGAACTCGCCCTGCAGGTTATTGATGGCGGTAGTGATCGGCAGCCGGCTACCGCTTTGGATGAAGAGCAGCGGCCAGAAGAAATCGTTGTAGATGAAGATGACTTCGAGGGTTCCGAGCGCCGCGAGGGCGGGCCGGCACAGCGGCAGGATGATGTTCCAGTACTGCCGCCAGATCCCGGCGCCGTCCACCAGTGCGGCCTCCGTCAGGTCGGACGAGAGGGCCTTCATGTAGTTGGAAAGCACGAACGTGCAGAAACCGATCTGGAACGCCGTGTCCACGGCGATCACCGAGATGTAGGTGTTGAGCAGGTTGCCGGAATCGCTGAATGAGTAGGGCAGCGTGACATGTTTGAACATCTCGAACAACGGGGCCGCCAGGACCTGCGGGGGCAGGAGGTTGCCGGCCGTGAACATGATCAGGAGGGTGACGTTGAACTTCCAGCTCACCCTGGAGACGGCAAATGCCATCATCGAAGCAAAGAACAGGGTCAGGAGCACCGAGGGGACAGTGATGATCACCGAGTTCAGGAGGTACTTCGAGAATCCGCCTTGGGTCCAGGCCGTGATGAAGTTGTCGAAATTGAAGGTGCCGCCCAGGCTGAAGTAGCCGTACTTGTCCGTATCCGCTTTGGGACGTAAAGCCGTGAACAAGGACCAAACCAGCGGAATCAGCCACATGATTGCCATGACGGTCAGGAAGATATGGGTCCCGTAGTGGCGCTTGCCGGAGTTCACGTTGACGGCCGCGGCTCCGGCGGTGCTTGGGATGGGGTTGGCGAGGGTGCTCATGCCTTGCTCTCCTTGCCGAAGGTGCGGATGAGGTAGAAGACGATGGGGATCAACGAGATGACCAGGAGAATCACTGCGAGGGACGAGCCGACTCCGATTACTTGGCCTTCGCCGATCAGGTTCTGGATCACCAGGGCGCTGATCAATTCAAGGCCGTTGGTCCCTCGGTTGATGACGTACACAATGTCGAAGGCGCGCAGTGACTCGATGATCGTGATCACCACGATCACGATGTTCACGGGGCGCATTGCAGGGAAGACGATGCGGAAGAACGTCTGGGCCGCGTTGGCGCCGTCGATCGACGCCGCTTCCCTCAGCGAGGGGTCAACGCCCTTGAGCCCGGCCAGGTACAGGATCATGACGTAGCCCGCGTGACGCCATGTTGCCGCAACCATGGCCGCCCAGATGTTGACGTTCGAGTCTCCGAACCAGTCAACGGCCTGCGGCGTGCCCGCTGTGCCCAGGAGGTAGTTCAGCAGCCCGCTGTCCCGATTGTAGAACAGCTGCCAAATGATGCCGATGAGGGCCAGCGACAACATGACCGGCGTGAAGAAGATGCTCTGGTAGATCTTGCTGCCGCGGATCTTCTGGTCCAGGAGCACTGCCAGCAGCAGGCCGAGGGGTGTTGCGATCAGGGCCAGGAAGACGAGCCAGAGGACGTTGTGTTGGATGGCGGGCCAGAACGGGGGATAGTCCTGGACCACATAGTGGTAGTTGTCCGTCCCTGCGGCCTTGATGTCCTTCAGGTCCAGGCCGTTCCAGCGGGTGAAGCTCAGGGCAATGGAGAAGAGCGTGGGCAGCCAGACCAGCAGAAGTTGGATCAGGGTAGGCAGGCCGACCATGATCGCGAGGATGAATTTGTCGCGGCGGGTGAGGCGGCGGACCCTGCCTGCTTTGCCGGTCCGCCTGCCGGTGCCGGGCTGGCTTTTTCCGGCCGTGGTTCGTCCGGCAGCACCGGGTTCGCTGTCCGGTGCTGCCGGTTTCTCGGCGGTAGTACTCATGGGGATTCCTTCAGCTACTGGGCTGCGTAAAGGGTCTTTGCCTGCGCTTCAAGGTTCTTGACGTCCACGGAGCCGTCCTTGATGAAGGACTGCAGCGCGGGGATCATCACGTTGTTGGCCATGGCAGGGAGTGCGTCCCGGTCCAGGAACTGGCTGATGTACTTGGCATTGGCGATGGTGTCCGCGCACTTCTTGTTCAGCGGGGTGAACTTTGACGTGTCCGCGCCCTTGACGGTGGCGATGTTGGAGCCATCCACGGCCGAGTAGGCGTTCTGCCCGTCGGCGGATCCCATGAACGCCAGGAAGTCGTGTGCTGCCTTGTTGTCGCCGCCCTTCTTGGAGAGGAGCAGTCCGTCGATGGGGGCTTCGACGGCGTCGGTGCCTTCCACGGCGATTTCCGGGAACGGGAAGAAGTCGATGTCCGCCAGCACAGCGGGATCCGTGAATTGCTGGGTCACAAACGAACCCAACAGGTACATGCCGGTCTTCTTGGCTTCGAGGGCCTTGGCCGCGTCCTGCCACGTCTGGCCGAGGGCATTGGGGTCTTGGAACGGCAGGAGGGCCTTCCAGGTGTCGAAGACGTCGCTGACCTTCTTCTGGTCCCAGCTTTCCTTGTGGGCGGTAAGGTCCACGTGGAATTGGTAGCCATTGAGGCGCATGTTGATGTAGTCGAAGGTGCCCATGGCCGGCCAGCCGTCCTTGTCCGCGAATCCGATGGGGATGATGCCGTCGGACCTCATCTTGGTGGCCAAGGTCTTCAGCTCATCGAACGTCTTGGGGACTGCGTAGCCCTTTTCGGCCCAGAAGCTCTTCCGGTAGAAGAATCCCCAAGGGTAGTTGTAATTGGGGACCAGGTACATCTTGCCGTCCGGCCCGGTGGAGGCCTTCTTCATTGCGTCGGAGAAGTTGCTTCCGATCGTTGCCCACACGTCATCCACGGGAGCCAGGAGGCCCTTGCCCGCGTAGTACTGCATGCGGTAGCCGGCGAACCAGGTGAAGGCATCGTCGGGGCTGCCCTGGAGGTAGGAGTTGATCTTGTTCTGGAAGTCGTTGTGGGGAACGACGTTGGTGGCCACCGTGATGCCGGACTTTTTGGTGAAGGCATCCGTGACGGCTTTGTAGGCGGCCTTGGGAACATCGTCCGAGGAACCCGAGCCGAAGGTCAGGCTGCTCGAGGAGGCTCCGGGAGCCGGCCCGGATCCTCCGGTGCAAGCAGCCAGCAGCGGAATGCCGGCGAGCCCTGCGGCACCGATACCGAGTGTTTTCAGGATGGTGCGGCGTCCAGGGCCGGCATTGTGGGCCGACTGGAACGGGTCAAGATTCGCTGCCATGTTCTCTCCCTTGAAAGCGTGGTGCTTGTGAGTTTTCTCACGTAGAACTCGACTATAACCGCTCAAAAGAGAACATGAAAGCACTAAATATAACATTCTTGCGACGGGGGGGTTTAAGACAGAAGCGGCGGTCCTCCGTGGAGAGAACCGCCGCCTTAGCCTGCTGGCCTGAGGGGCTTTGCTTGTTTGGGGCAGAGCCTACTTCTTCAGCGACTCGGCGATCCGGGCCATGATGGTGGGGTCGGAGAGGGTGGTGGCGTCGCCGGGGTCGCGGCCTTCGGCGACGTCTTTGAGGAGGCGGCGCATGATCTTGCCCGAGCGGGTTTTGGGCAGTTCGGGGACCACGAGGATGTGCCGGGGTTTGGCGATGGGCCCGATTTCCTTGCCGACGTGGTTGCGGAGTTCGGCGATGGTGGCGTCGCCGCTGTTGACGGCGTCCCCGCGCAGGATGACGAACGCGACGACGGCCTGGCCGGTGGTTTCGTCGGAGGCGCCGACGACGGCGGCCTCCGCGACGGACGGGTGGGAGACGAGGGCGGATTCGATTTCGGTGGTGGAGAGCCGGTGCCCGGAGATGTTCATGACGTCATCGACCCGGCCCAGGAGCCAGATGTCCCCGTCGTCGTCTTTCTTGGCCCCGTCGCCGGCGAAGTACATGCCCTCGAAGCGGGACCAGTAGGTTTCCTTGAACCGTTCCGGGTCCCCCCAGATGCCGCGCAGCATCGCCGGCCAGGGTTCGCGGACCACGAGGTAGCCGCCGTGCCCGTCCGGGACGGAGGCCCCGGCCTCGTCCACGACGTCGATCGCGATGCCCGGCAGCGCCACCTGCGCGGAGCCCGGCTTGGTCGCGGTGACCCCGGGCAGGGGGGCGATCATCTGGGCGCCGGTCTCGGTCTGCCACCAGGTGTCCACGATCGGGGCAGGGTGTTCCTTCTTTTCCCCGTTGTTGCCGGCGTTGGAGCCGATGACGTCCCGGTACCACATCCAGGCCTCGGGGTTGATCGGCTCCCCCACCGAGCCCAGGACCCG
>NZ_JBFRGF010000039.1:0-47794 GCF_052115205.1 Arthrobacter sp. 2RAF6
AGCTACAACACCACCACCAACACCGCCACCTTCACCCCCACCGCGGCCCTGGCCAACAGCACCACCTACACCGCCACCATCAGCGGAGCCACCAACACCGCCGGCCAAACCATGACCGCCCCCTACACCTGGACCTTCACCACCACCGCAGCACCGGCCTGCCCCTGCACCGTGTTCAGCGCCGCMTCCAACCCCGCCACCGTCAACGTCAACGACCCCAGCGGCGTGGAACTGGGCATGAAGTTCCGCTCCGACATCGCCGGCAACATCACCGGCATCCGCTTCTACAAAGGCAGCCAGAACACCGGAACCCACACCGGCTACCTCTGGTCCGGCACCGGATCGCTCCTGGCCTCCGTCACCTTCACCGGCGAAACCGCCACCGGCTGGCAACAAGCCACCCTCGCCAACCCCGTCGCCATCGCCGCCAACACCACCTACCTCGTCTCCTACTACGCCCCCAACGGCTTCTACTCCGCCAACAGCGGCTACTTCAGCAGCGCCGCCGACAACGCACCCCTCCACGGCCTCGCCAGCGGAACCGACGGACCCAACGGCGTCTACAACTACGGCAACGCCGCCTTCCCCACCAACAGCTACAACAACACCAACTACTGGGTCGACGCCGTCTTCACAGCACCGTAGCCGGAGCCCTGTAAGCCGGTAAGAAGGGATGACTCCGCGTGAAAACAGCTCAAGGCCTCAAAGTGATGGCCGCCAAGCTCTTGATTCCGCCAGCCGCCGGAGCCCGGGCCGTGGCCGGCACCATGCCGGCGCTCCACGGCCGCACAGATCACGTTGTTCCTGAAACTCGTGTTTCCCGGACCCGCATTCGTGACCATCGTGTTCCCGGACAACATGTTCCTGAACACCACCCGGGCAACTCCGCAAATGCCCCATCGGGACGGGTACTCCTTGGCGGCGCTGTGGTCGACCTTCTAGGCTTCTCCGAGGCCATCGGCCTAATTTCTGCGCGGGCGACCTCCAGGGAGTTGCCACCGCTGGCGATTGCCTCGGCCAACCTCGACCACATCAACCACTTTGGCGTCGGGAGCAGGTGGGCTTCCGTTCTCGCAAACGGTCGCCCACGGTTGGACGGTTCCCCGGCTATCAATTGGCTCACGCTGCTCGATGGCACCCCCCTGGTGTCCGAAGCGCAGCGCCTGACCGGGCGCAGTTGGCCGCGGCTGGCCGGCAGCGACCTGATCGGGCCCCTCCTGGATGCCGCCACTGACCTTCAGCTCCGGGTCGGCTTCCTGGGCGGGGCAGAGTCCGCGCACGAATCACTGAAGTCGAGGTTCTCCCGCGAGCGGCCGGGGCTTGTGGTGGCAGGCTTCTGGTCTCCCAGCCGCGACGAGCTCACAGATCCTGCGGCTTCGATCTGCCTGGCAACAGCCATCGCGGCAGCCAAGGTGGACGTCCTCGTCGTCGGACTCGGAAAACCAAGGCAAGAGCTGTGGATTGCCGAATACGGGGCGCTCACCGAAGCGCGCGTCCTGCTGGCCTTCGGCGCCGTCGTGGACTTCCTTGCTGGCCGCATCCAGCGGGCCCCGGAATGGGTGAGCTCCAACGGTCTCGAATGGGCCTGGCGCCTCGCGCTGGAACCACGACGCCTCGCCCGCCGCTACTTGGTCGACGGCCCCATGGCCTACGCGTCGCTTCGGTCGAAAAGCTCCGGCCCGGAGGAACTGCCCGGCGACGCGCCACGCGATCCGGCCGAACGACCCGCGCCACCCAGTATCGCGCCACCCCCGGTAGGCAACAGGGCCTTTGCCGCCCCCGGGCAATCCGCGGATGTCGCCGTCCTGGTGGTCACTTACAACAACGCCGACGACATCGAACCGCTGATCGAAAGCCTGCGGTCCGAGGCCGCCGACCAGTGGCTCCGGGTGATCGTTGCGGACAACGGCTCCTCGGACGGTACGCTGGATGCCCTCTCCCGGTACGACGACGTCATATCGTTCCCCACCGGGGGCAACCTTGGCTACTCCGGTGGCATCAACGCCGCCCAACAGCTCAGTGGCGACGTCCAGTACCTGCTGGTGGCCAATCCGGATCTGGTCATTGAACGCGGCTCCGTCGCGGCGATGATCCGTCGGCAACGCCACTCCGGGGCCGGGATTGTGGTTCCCGCGCTTTTGGACGAAGACGGCTCAATCTATCCATCCCTGCGCAGGGAACCGACCCTTCCGCGCGCCTTGGTGGACGCCGCGCTGGGCTCTCGGCTACCAGACCGGCCTGCCTGGCTCTCGGAAATCGACTACGACCGGGTCAGCTACCAGCATGCGCACCCAGTGGAATGGGCCACCGGCGCAGCATTGCTGATCGACGCAGGCGTGGCGACCGAACTCGGGCCCTGGGACGAGCGATTCTTCCTCTACCTGGAAGAGACCGACTTCTTCCGGCGGGCCAGGGAAGCCGGGTCGGAGGTCTGGTTCGAACCCGCCGCCAAAATGCGGCATCGCAGGGGCGGCTCCGGTAGTTCGGCGGCGCTCACCGCCTTGATGGCGGTGAACCGGACCCGCTACGCGGAAAAGCACCACCCTCCTGCTACCGCTGCCGCATTCCGCGGTGCGGCGGTGCTCTCTGAGGCACTACGCGCATACCAGCGCGGCCACCGGCCGGCGCTTCGGGCGCTCCTGAGCAAACGGCTCTGGGAGCAACTGCCCCATGCCGTGCCCGCTCCACAAGCAAACCACGACGACGGCGGTCAACTCAGGGACTTCCCCGCCGGCTCGATCATCATCCCGGCGCATAACGAAGCGGCGGTCATTGACCGCACGCTCAGCGGCCTTAAGCCGCTGGCGGCCACTGGCGCCGTGGAGATCTTCGTGGTGTGCAACGGTTGTACTGACAACACCGCCGAAATAGCCAGCCGCCATAGCGGCGTCCAGGTAGTCGAGGTCGGCGAGCCATCGAAAACCGTCGCGATGGACACCGGCGATGCGTTGGCCACGGCCTGGCCGCGGCTCTATCTTGACGCGGACGTGGAGATAGACCCGGTGGCCATCGAGCAGCTTTTCAGGCGTCTTGCACAAGGCGACATCCTGGCGGCACGGCCGGCGTCGCAGTACGACACCGGCGGCGCCACGGGCCTCGTGCAGGCCTTCTATCGTGCACGGGGCCGCATGGCATCGACCAGGAGCGGCCTATGGGGCGCGGGGGCCTTCGCCCTGACCCGCGAGGCCCGTGCCCGGTTTGGCACGTTTCCGCAGGTACAGGCCGACGATGTATTCGTTGACCGGCACTTTGGCGCCAACGAAAAGGAAATTCTCACCTGCCGGCCCATCACGGTCCACACCCCTAAGGACGCCCGCGCCCTCGTCACGGTTCTGGGACGAAATTACCGGAGCAATGTGCATCTGCTCAATATCCAGCCGGCCGAGGGCGGTAGCGGCACCGGCCAAAGCCTCCGCGAACTCCTCGCTTCAATCCGCGGTCCCCTCACGGCGTTCGACGCCGCCGTCTACGCGGGCTTTGCCGTCGCCGCCCGGCTTCGGAAGGGACCCGCGGCTGCGACTACATGGGAACGGGACGAGAGCAGCCGGCGCTAAGAGCCACCCGGCGGCGCCGGCTACTGGCCGGCGATGCCGCAGGCGTTGCCGCCTTCCACCCGATAAATATGCACCGCGTTACTGTCGGCAAAGGTGTCGGTGAAAGAACCGTCAACCATAGCCAGGGAGCGGTTTTCGCCGAGCACCGTTACGCCGGTTCCGCCGCCACATTTGAGGTTCAAGGCGACAGATTGCGGTCCTGTCTGTGTGGACCCGGCAATGATGTAGAAGCTGCCGTTGTAGGCCTTTACTGCGGTATCGATAAGGCCACTGGTGGTTGCTACACCATCGACAAACGGCGAATTGAGCACCGGGGCCAACTCCGCAAGCTGCTGGTTGACGGCTGTCACCGTCGGGCGGATCGCGGCGCCGCATGCATCCCGCAAAACGTGTTGGGAGATACAACTCCCACCAAAACTATGGTTGAAATACGTGATCCCGCGTGCACCATGAATGATGCTGCTCCACACTGCGGCCCTGATTTCCGGTGCCGTGATGGTAGGAGCGCCAGCTTCCGTGAATGGGTGTCCCAGCTCAACAAAGGCCCAGACAGGCAGGTTCCCCTTTGGGCTGACGAAGGCACGAGTGCGTTCCATGGTCCAGCCGTAATTTGAGGCTTTGCGGCACTCAGAGTCGGTCAAGGCACGGGGAGTCGCCAGCATCACTCCGCCTTCAGTCGGAGCGCAGATGTTGGGATCGGTGAACCAGTAATTGTCGGCGGAAACCACCTGCTGGTAGTTATTGACAAATTGCCCCGCTTCAGCCGTCGACTCCCAGAACGTCACGCCTTTCCCGTAATTCGCATAGACCATGGTGTTGGCCGGGGCTTTACTAACAAGGGTTCCCTGCACCGTGTATCCGCACTTGCTTTCGGCAGGAGCACAAACCGTCCCGGCACCGGGGTAATTTCCGGTCCAGCTGGCAGAGCCGGGCCCGGCCCACATGTCAGACTCGTCCGAGAGCAGGAACCCGGAGGCAAGCGGCGATGTCCAGGACGGGATCGCATAAGACCCGGCGTCCCTGATGTACTGAACATTCGAGTCGGCGGTTAACTCGACGTACAAATTGATGCCCGCTGCCCTGTCCAAGGGAACATCGGTAGGAGCGAGGACGCTTTCGAACCAAATGCCCACGGGAAAGTAGTTTGCAGTGGCGGGCAGGGCGTTGGGAAACTTTCCGTAGTACTGCGGGCCCCCGTCAACCGTGCGGACGGTCACTCCGGCCGGCAGCGGCACAACGGTCGGCACAGTGGAACTCGCCACCGAGGCTGAGAGGGCCAGGAACGCGGCCAACAGGACACTCGTTCGGGCGGAAATGTTGTGCTTCGTCATCGCCATCGGCTCCCGTTGATTCATCGGAAAATTCACAGGCCACTCTTGTGGAGCCCGAAACGGAGACCATCAGCTACGGAGTTCGTCCCAAAAGATACCACCGATCAAGGTGCGGAAAACACCCTTTCCTGCCGATAGAAGTGCCTTCTCGCCGAAGTCGAGTGCTAAGCGAGCCGAGCACGGGCTTCCGGGTGGGAGGTGAGTACCGGACCGTCGCGAATGCGGGTACCAGCCACTCGTGCCTGGCCTTCTACCCCGCAAATAGGCTGAGGCGAGCATTCATGCAAGCGTTCGATCCCGGTTCTCAGGATGAAGGGAAGCAACCACCATGACAAGCAGGAAGCTGCGAGTTGCGCTGATCGGGGCAGGTTACTGGGGGCCGAATTTGGCCCGCAATTTCAGAATCAGCGGGGACTGGGATCTTGCCGCCATCTGCGACCTCGATGCCGACCGGGCCAGGAGGATCTCCGAGCAAGTAGGCAACGTGCCCGTGGTGACGGATCTGGATGAGCTGCTGGCTTGGCCCGACCTCGAAGCCGTCGCTATTGCGACGCCCGCACGAACCCACCACCGGATTGCGCTGGCGGCAATGCTGGCCGGGAAGCATGTGCTGGTCGAGAAGCCGCTTGCGGATAGTCGCGAAAAAGGCGAGGAGATGGTGGAGCTCGCCCGGCAAAAGGGATTGGTGCTGATGGCAGATCACACTTACTGCTATACGCCGGCTGTTCTGAAGATCCGGGAACTCATCGCTGACGGGGCGTTGGGCGACATTCTTTTCATCGATTCCGTCCGTATCAACCTTGGCCTGATACAGCCTGATGTCGACGTATTCTGGGACCTCGCCCCGCACGACCTCTCGATCCTGGACTTCATCCTTCCCGCAGGACTGCAGCCCGCCCATGTGTCGGCGCACGGCGCAGACCCGCTCGGTGCCGGCCGGGCCTGTGTAGGTCATTTGTGCTTCCCCCTGGCAGCCGGAGGATTGGCGCACGTCCACGTCAACTGGCTCAGCCCAACCAAGATCCGGCAGATGGTCATTGGCGGATCGAAGCGGACGCTGGTCTGGGATGACCTGAATCCACAGCAGCGGCTGAGCCTCTACGATCGGGGCGTCAATCTGCAGCATCAGCCCTCCGACGGGGCCAACCGGACGGCCGCTACAATCTCGTACCGGCTGGGAGACACCTGGTCCCCTGCTTTGCCGGAACATGAACCGCTCGGCCAAATGGTCAGCGAGTACGCGGCCAGCATCCGTGAAGAAAGGCTCTCGCGCACCGACGGATCGGCAGGCCTGCGCGTCCTGTCCGTACTCGAGGCCGCTTCGCGGAGCCTGGCCGAGGATGGTCGCACCACTCTGGTTGATGGTGCCGAACTTCAGCTTGAGGAGACGGCATGAGCAATCTGGCCGGAGCACAGGTTCTCGTCACGGGCGGTGCCGGGACCATCGGTTCCACCATCGTGGATCAACTCCTCGACGCCGGCGTCGCCCGCATCGACGTACTGGACAATCTGGTGCGCGGGCGCCGGGACAACCTGAGCGATGCGCTGATCAGCGGCCGCGTCACGTTGGTGGAGGGCGATTTGCGTGACCGGGACCTCGTCCACGATTTGACCAGGGGCAAGGACATCGTCTTCCACCAGGCCGCCATCAGGATTACCCAGTGCGCGGAAGAGCCTCGGCTGGCCTTGGAGGTCCTGGTCAACGGGACGTTCAACGTTTTCGAAGCCGCCGTTGCCCAGAAGGTTGACAAGGTGGTTGCCGCCTCCAGCGCCTCTGTCTATGGCCTCGCGGAAAGCTTCCCCACCAATGAACGGCATCACCACCACAACAACGACACCTTCTATGGGGCCGCCAAATCCTTCAACGAAGGCATGTTGCGCAGCTTCCGCGCCATGGACGGACTGGACTACGTGATACTGCGATACTTCAACGTCTACGGTCCGCGCATGGATGTCCACGGGCTCTACACCGAAGTCCTGGTGCGCTGGATGGAGCGAATTGCGGACGGCCAACCTCCGCTGATTTTCGGAGACGGCCGCCAGACGATGGACTTTGTCTTCACGGGCGACATCGCGAGGGCCAACCTGCTCGCGGCCGCCAGCGACCTTACGGAGGGGGTCTACAACGTCGCCAGCGGAACGGAAACAAGCCTCTTCCAGCTCGCACAGTCCCTGTTGCGCGCAATGGACTCCGGCCTTGCCGTGGAACATGGACCGGAACGGGCGGTCAACGGCGTGAGCCGCAGGCTGGCGGATATCTCCGCGGCCCACTCAGACCTAGGCTTTGCGGCCGAAGTCTCCCTCGACGATGGGCTTCGGCAGTTGGTGCAGTGGTGGCAACCCCTTCGAGCGGAAATTGCCGCTACGCGAACCGCCGGGGTGCCCTCATGACCCGCATCAATGTCATGCAGCCGTGGTTCGGAGCAGAGGAAGTAGCCGCCGTCAGTGCAACGATCGAGTCCGGCTGGGTCGCTCAAGGTCCCCGGGTTTCCGAATTCGAATCGGCCTTCGCCCGCAGCCAACATGCTCCTTTCGCGGTCGCCACCTCGAATTGCACGACGGCGTTGCACCTGGCCTTGGTAGTTGCCTCCATCGGCCCGGGCGATGACGTCGTCGTTCCATCGTTCTCCTTCATCGCCACCGCGAACGCTGCCACCTATGTAGGCGCGCGGCCGGTCTTTGCCGACGTGGACCTAGCCACCGGCAACCTCACCGCAGAAACGGTCCGCGCCGCGTTGACGGACCGTACCAGGGCTGTCATTGCCGTGGACCAGGGTGGAGTTCCAGTTGATCTGGATTCCATCCGTCGGCTGTGCGACCCGCTCGGAATCGTCGTCATTGAGGATGCCGCCTGCGGCGCAGGATCGAGCTATCAGGGCCTGCCGGTGGGGGCGGGGGCTGACGTGACCGCGTGGTCCTTCCACCCCCGGAAAATCCTCACCACAGGCGAGGGAGGCATGTTGACCACACCGCACCCGGACTGGGCTGATCGCGCCCGCCGGCTGCGCGAGCACTCAATGAGTGTCTCCGCGAGCGCCCGGCACGCCTCCGTGCTGGCGCCCGCCGAAGAGTATTTGGAGCCGGGTTTCAACTACCGCATGACTGACTTGCAGGCCGCCGTCGGCTTGGTCCAGCTGGACAAGTTGGCGCAGGTAGTCCGCAGACGCCGGGAAATTGCCTCCGAGTACAGCAAGCAGTTTGCGGATGTCGAGGGGATGCGCGTGGTGCGGGACCCGGCCTGGGGTACCAGCAATTTCCAATCCTTCTGGTTGGAGGTCCTCCCCGGATCCGCCGTCGGCCGTGAAGGCGTACTCGAACATCTGGCCGGGGATGAAATATCAGCCCGTCGGGGAATCATGGCTGCCCATCGTCAGCCAGCGTATCGAGGCCGGGACACAGGAGAGGCTCCGCTCCCCGTCACCGAACGCCTCACGGACAATACCCTCATCCTTCCGGTTTTCCATCAGATGACCGAGTCGGAACAGGCAAGGGTTGTGCACTCCGTGCGCGCCGCGGTAACCGGGGGACGGTGAACCGTGCAGGAGTTGATGCTGATCGCCGCAAGTGGACTGGCCCGGGAAGCACTGGCCGTCATCCGGGGCTCCGATCAGTACCGCGTGGTCGGCTTCCTCGATGATTCCTCCATCATCCAAGGCAGGCTCGTTGGCGGGGTTACCGTCCTGGGCACCATCGCGGACGCCGCGCTGTACAACTACACCCAGTTCCTGGTCTGTGTCGGCTCTGGAACCGCGCGACAGCAGATAGTACAGCGCCTGGCGCATCAGGGCATCACCGGCGAACGCTTCGCGACTGTCCTGGACCCGGGCGTGCGGGTGCCGCCCGGATCCACAGTGGGCCGCGGAAGTATCCTGCTGAGCAATGTCGTGCTGACCGCCGACGTCACGGTGGGGACGCACGTCGTCGCCATGCCGCAGGTAACGCTGACGCACGACAACGTCGTGGAGGACTTCGCGACCATTGCCGCAGGCGTGACCCTGGGCGGCGCTGTGCATATTGGACGTGCCGCCTACCTGGGCATGGCGTCCTCTGTCCGCCAGGGCGTTCGCGTGGGCGAAGAGGCAACCCTGGGAATGGGGGCCGTACTGCTGCGGGACCTTCCGTCCGGTGAGACCTGGGTAGGCGTACCCGCCGCTCCGATTCGCTTGCCAGTCATTGACAACCAACAAGAACAACCCGCATGAAGCCACTGACGGAAGGTAGAGCTGATGGATGCATCCCTGGCGGCGAACATACCCCTGGTTGACCTCGCGGCACAGCATGCCGAGGTCGAGAGCGAGGTCCTCAGCGGCTTGGAGGGCGTGTTCGCGACCACGGCGTTCATAGGAGGGGCCGCCGTCGGGCAGTTTGAAGAAGCCTACGCTGCGTGGCTAGGCGTGGACCACTGCATAGGTGTTGCCAATGGCACCGACGCGCTGGAGCTTGCCCTGCGGGCAACAGGAGTGGGGCCAGGCTGCGAAGTCGTCCTGCCGGTCAATACCTTCATTGCCACAGCGGAAGCCGTGGTCCGGATTGGTGCTACCCCGGTGTTCGTCGATGTGGATCCGGTCCACTTGCTCATCGATCCCGCGCAGGTGGCGGAAGCTGTCGGGGACCGAACGCAGGCCATAGTTCCGGTCCACCTATTCGGTCAGACGGCGCCCGTCGAGCAGCTGCGCGCCCTGGCGGAGTCCTGTGGAGCAGTGATCATCGAGGACGCGGCACAAGCCCAGGGCGCAACCCGGCACGGAAGTCCGGCGGGATCCCTGGGGGCGGCCGCGGGGACCAGCTTCTACCCCGGGAAGAACCTTGGCGCCGCAGGGGATGCCGGCGCGGTTACGACTAACGACCCTGAAATAGCCCGCCGCGTCCGGATGCTTGCCGCGCACGGCAGCGCGACGAAATACGTCCACGACGTTGTTGGCTTCAATTCACGGCTGGACACGATCCAGGCGGTGATCCTCAATGCCAAGCTTCGGCGTCTGTCTGCTTGGAATGATTCCCGCCGGGAGGCCGCGGCAAGATATAGCGAAATGCTCGATGATGTTCCCGGAGCCTCCGCGCCCATCAGTGCTGAAGGCAATGACGATGCATGGCACCTGTACGTCATCCGGGTGGCAGACCGTGATCGCGTCCTTGCCCGCCTGAACGGCGCGGGAATCGGAGCGGGGATCCACTACCCAACGCCCCTGCATCTGAGCGGAGCCTTCGCCCACCTGGGTCTCGGCCCAGGAGCCTTCCCGGTGGCGGAACATGCAGCAGGCGAAATTCTGTCCCTGCCTCTGCACCCGCACATCACAATCGCGCAGCAGAAGTTCGTGGTTGAAACTCTTCGGGCCACCCTGTAGCGTCCGGGCCGCCCATATCCAGCCCCCCGGCCAGGGGCAGCAGCCCCGGAATGCGGCTGTCCTCTCGGTTCGCCGGATCCCGTCATCGCGACGGTTCGCCCACGGACTCTGCCTCAAGAACTTCCCGGGTCTCCCGACCGTGTGGCCCGGAATCCCGACGGCGGCCGCGGACCGCGGGGAACGCGGCGAGTTCGGGACTCAGCCACCCATCCGCGGTGGATCCTCCGTCCGATGACAATGAATCGTGCTCCGGCCTGCCTCCTGCGTCCGACGCCGCACGGGCAAGCAATGCTGCCTTCCGCCGTCGTGCCAATCCGACCCCGCGGGCTGTGGAGACGGCCCCGAACATCAGGACCGCACCGCCCACGAGGACGGCAATAAGGGAGCGCAGCCGGCTTGAAAACTGCTCAGTAGCCTTGTCCGGGGATGCGACGACCAGCGACGAGAAGAGATAGGTATCGTCTGCGCCGTCGATCTTCTGAATAGTGCGGAGATTCTCCGTAAGCAGTTCGCCCAGCCGCCGCGTCGTAGCGATCGAGCGGTCCGGCGTCGAACTGACCCCTGTGATGTCAACGAGGAATGAGTACTGTCCGCCAACCGCATCCCGGGTGACATCATATTGTTTGCTAAGCCCTTCTGCGGTGAGTTCGTCAGCTGTCGAACCGTCCTTGAGGCGCGTGATCAGCACCTGCACAACCAGCGTGGGATCCGATGAACGCAAATAGGGATTGCTTGAATTGAGATCTTTGAGCGCCGGGTTCTTTATTTTGTCGGCCTCGGTCGGAATACTCGGGTTGATCAGGGCATACGTCATCGTGGATTCGTAGGAACGGGGCGCGAACTGGAAAACGTAGATTGACGCAATGAGCGTAATGAAAAGTACAGGCAAAGTAACAGACTTGTAGTGCCAAAGTGTCTTGAGTACTGCTAACGGATCCATCGTCTTCCTTCCGGGGTGGAACGTACCGAAACTGGGGTCTTCCGAAACGGTGGGCCATTCCCCTTGTGGGGTCCGAGCAATTCGATCTCGCGTTTGACCATTATCCAGACGGCGCCGGCCAGCCCGATGAAAAGGGGGTAGGTCAGTGCGAAGACCGGGAACGACAAGGAATCGAACGTCAGCGAGCACACCGCTGCCACCAGGCCGCCGGCTGCCACTGCACCGGCGAGGCCTTTCAGTGCCTGGGAGCGTGCGCGGCGGGCGACGCTCACGGTAATGGCTCCTGGCAAGACAAAGTAGGCGGTGATGGCGACCAGGCCCACCAGGCCCAGGGTGACCGCGGAATTCAGGTATTGATTGTCCAGAATGTGCAAAGCGTTATCCGGTATGTAGTTGCCGGGGCCAAGGCCAAGTATCGGGTTCTGGCCAACCATTTCGATGACACGCGGATAATTGTTGGTGCGTGTGGAAATTGACGGGTCGTTTTCAGCTGTGGTGAAAGAACCTGCGATCGTGGCGATAAGGCCCGGCACCGCGAGGAAGAGACCGGCTGCGGCAACCGGAACGATGACGAATGCCCAGCGCCGGGCCAGCTGCGGCAGGAACGGAATGAAGGCAATCATCCCGACCAGCAGTCCAATAATGCCTGCCCGTGAGATCGTTGCGGCAATGGCAAACACCAGGAGGCCTGTTCCGGTCCAATGCAGCCATTTTCGGCCCACCGGATCAAAGAGGCCCCGCCAGATTGAGAGCGGAAGCAGCATGGCGGACACCACGGCCAGCTCGATGGAGTGAAAGGTACTGCCCGATACACGGACCAGCGTGCCACGGACTTGAAATGTCGTGCCTGCCCCGTTGTCGGTAAATCCAGGCATCGCCAGTTGGAACCAATCCATCGGATTGATGTGGAAAATGAACTGGACCGCAGCGACTGTGCAGCAAAAGAAGGCCCCCGCCAGTACCGCCCGGATCAGTAACAAGACGTCGCCGAGGGTCCGGACGACCTCCGCCGTGACAAGGATGATTCCGGCGCTGGCAACAAGCAAAATCACCCATCGATCCGAGGCCGCCCGCGCCGCTATTGAGCTGCCGCCGGTCAAGCCCAAGTAGAGCGCAACGTAGGAAGCGCAAGTCCCCAACAACAGTAGGGCCAGCCCGATTCTGCCCGGATGCCGGAATTTGAAAGGGTCGTGCAGGCCAAAGAGGACCGAGCAAAACCAGAGCGCAAAGAGGACCAGCGCGAGTATCAGAGGCATCGTTCCCGCGGCCCCTACCGGCGCCAGGACCATGCTCGAGGGAAAGAAGAAGATGCTGAACGCGACGACCCGTAGGAAAAGCGGTGTTCGGCCGGGCTTGGACGTCTGAGGGTCGAAATCGAGCAACGTGACCATGGGAGGTTTCGGGAACACCAATGGGCTCCGGGATGACCGCTTGGCCCTCCTTTGGCTCTTTGTCCCAGACATTTCCTGGCTGGCGTTCACGGGGCGCGATCCCCGTTAAGAACCCCGGCACACGCTGTCTCAATGATGGAAGCGAGCTGCGCCTTGGTTTCTTCCCAGTCCTGACGCTCTCTAGCGGCCACTCGCGCAGCCCTCGCCTCGACGTCGGTGGCCTCCACCGCCGCCGCCAGTGCGTCCGCCATCCCGCACGGGGTGGGACGCCCCCAAACGGCATCATCCGTGGACAAGACAGCCCGGGAATAGGCGGACTCGTTGAGCACCGGGATATTGCCTGCAGACATCAGTTCTTCCGGAACCAACGAAATGTTCGTAAAGGATATGGCCAGACCCGCGAGGGTGCGGTTGTAGAGCTCGTTCAGCTGTGTTGGAGTCAAGTTTCCGTGGTCCGTGACAGGGATGGACCAACCCGATACCTTGTCTCCGTAAACGTGGATCTCTTGTTCCGGGTGTGCCTGGTGGAACCGCTCCAGCGCCAGCTTCGCGAGCAAATAGCCTCTGCGGTCTACGTTTTTCTTTGCGTAGAAGACCACCCCGCTGCGCGATACGGCGTCGCGTTCGGGAAGAATCCGATAGATGTCATTGTCGCAGCCGAACGGAACAATCGCGTCCGGGGACGTCCCGACCTCGTTTTCCATCACCCCGGCGATCATCTTTCCCAGGGCGATGTTCTTGAAACCGAACCGGTAGGTGTCCTCGGCCAAGGCATAGAAGGTGCCGCGCGGGTAGAAAAAGGGCTCGTAGTCCTGAATGAAGTAAAAACGGTGGGCCTTGGTGATCACGCGGGATGCAACGACGTGCGCGGTTGCCCATGAGCTCGCAACAACCGCGTCCACGTCTTCCATGCCTTGGGTGGCACTACGAACCTCTGCTCGCATCCCGGGCCAGTTGCGGCGGATGACTTCTTCGTGTCGCGCCACATCGTCCGCATACCGGTCGTAGAGGAACAAGGTACAGCGATGGCCCCGCTCCTCCAGGCCTTGGACCATCCGAAAGAGCGTCGTGTGCCCGCCGGATCCGGCAGCCGGTGGCGTGCATACCCAGCCGATGTGCAGTTGGTCCTTCGAGATCTGCCGCGGCGCCGGCAAGCGCAGATTGCCGGAGTCCGCGATGTCTTCCTGGCGCAAGGGAAAATCGAATTCTGCCCAGGAGAGCCGTTCACCCAAAGCTTGAAAGAACCGTCGGCTTCCACGCCGGCCGAAACTAGACCACCCTTCATTCCTGAGGTGCGAGATCAACTGGGTTGCATCAATGCGAGAGAGCACGGTCAACTCCTGTTCCCTGTGCGATCAGTGCCGGCCAATACGGGATTCCTGAGGGTGGCCTCGCCTGCCGATGCCTGTTTGATGTCACGGAGCAACGCCTGCGCCCAGCGAAAGGTGACGAGGGCATAGACGACGAGGCCAGCGAACGCTCCGGCCAGAACCGCGAGAAGAGCAAACGGGATCTGGGCCGCTACCAGCCACGCCAGGACGCCGCAAACAGCGGCCGCAGCTGCAGCCGGGAAGCAAGTACCCAAGAGGGACAGGATTCTTGCACCGGTGGATTTCGCAACCAGCACGAGATAAACGGGAATAACGACAAACCAGGTCACCACGACGTGGGCGAACCCGGCACCTGCAATGCCCCATAGGCGCACGCCGACGAGCATTGCCGGAACAAGGGCAAGGAGCCAAATGACCTGGACCCAGAACAGGCCAACGGTCTTGCCGGCACCCACACAGAGATCAGCGAACATCTCTGAGAGGATCCTCGCGGCCCCAAAGATTCCCAAACTGACCATCGCGACGGCTGCTCCATTCCATTTGTCGCCGTAGAAGGTGACGATAAGGGGTGCGCCGAGTCCTGCCAGGAGGGCTGAGACCGGGAAGCCGATGTAGGCAATTCCGGCTGTGACCTTCAACGCCGCCGCGCCGAGAGTTCCGTTTGCATTCAGCCTGCCGAAAGTCGGCACGGCAACGGTCCGGATAACGGCGGTAATCACGCTGCTGGGCATACTCGCCAAGTTGAAAGCCAGCAAATACAACCCGAGCTGCACTGGTCCCAGCTCCCGGCCGATGATCATGTAATCGAGATTCAGGGTGACAAAAACGACCAGATTGGCCATGGCCAGTGGAAGCCCGAGGCGGAGAATCCCCTTGGCTTCCACGATATTGAAACCTGGCAAGTAGCGCTTCGGGCTGATGATCCAGTAACCGATGGTCGCGGTCAGTTGCCCTCCCACCCGTGAGAGCGCCAAAGCCATCGCACCCCAGCCCCACAGCGCCATGGGAACGACCAGGACCAGGGCAACGACAGTGTTCAATACGTCAACCAGGATCCTGCGCTTCTGCAGGAAGTCGCGCCATATCAGTGCAGTAGGAACGGACGTCATTCCAGAGAGCAACACCGTCAGCCCCATGACCTGAACGACCGGGGTTGCACCCGAATCCCCCAGTGCGGCGGCAAGCACGGGTGCCAGCAGGATGACGAGCGCAGTCAGCAGGACGCTCGTGACCAGCGAAATGGTAAAAACAGTCGGAGCGATCTCATCCGGATCACGGTCACCGCGGCCGAGGGCAGCCGTGGCGCCAAGCTCGGCGATGTTCGCGGCAATTACCTGCACGACGAGCGCCACTGCCAAGGCGCCGAAATGCTCCGGCGCAACAAGACGGGCGACCACAAGTGTGGTGATGAATTGGAGGACGCGTGATAGCCCAACATTGAGGGCGCCCCAGAGCGTGCCCCTGCGCAGCCTGGCAGCCAGTGTGCCGGTCCCTTCTCCGAGAGCGCTCATGAAATCCCCACCATCCGCCAAGCACGCCAACGCACGCGGTCCACCTGGGTGCGGAAGATTTCGACAGTCCGCTGCCAGAGCAGCGGCGGTTTGCCCTCATCAGCCCGTACCAAACGCCAGCGGACTCCACGGATCCGGAACGACGCCGGTTGTCCCGGCCAGACTCGCAACGCGAAATCTTGCAGGGCCGAGGCGTCCGTGGCCGAACCACCTGAGTCGAGTGTGCGAGCCGCGAGAATAAGTGCCTCACGACGCAATGCGCGCTGGGCTCGGTCCAGCAGTCTGTCCGCTTGGGGTAACCCGCGCAAGACCTCCGACGTCAGCAGCACCCGGAAGGCCTCGAGCCGATGCCGCAGATCCACCACCATAGTGGCAAACGAGATCAAATGCATATTGGCGCCATGGACCCGGTAGAACGCCTGGATCGGCCCGTTGATCCTGCCAACATCCCAATGGGCCGCGGTACGGAGCCAGTATTCCAAATCCCCGGAATGGGGCAGCAATCCATTGTAAAAGCCCACGTGTTGCAAGACCTCGGTGCGCATGACCACCTCTGGGGACAAGATGAAGCACCTCCCCCGCCAGCAGGCCCAATTGATCCATTCGTGACCCGCCCAAACGGTCCACGACTGCCACCTTGAGCCGGCGGCGCGGGGCAGTTGATGCTCATCGGAGAATTCCAGTGGCCTCCCGTAGACCATCCCCACCCGCGGGTTGGCGGACATCAAGTCTGTGGCCCGGGACAGTGCCCCAGGGGCCAGCAAATCGTCTGCCGAAAGGAGAGCGACGTACTCGGTGACCACGCGCGACAACCCGTCGTTATACGTGGCTATGTGACCCATGTTTCGTTCGTGGACCACCACAGTGATCCGAGGATCGCGTACCGCCAGATCACGGGCCACTTGGGCCGAATTATCGGTCGATGCGTCGTCAACAACGATCACCTGTGCATCGACGCCGGCCTGGGACAATACTGACGAGATGACGGCCGGCAAGTATTGTGCGTAGTTGTAGCAAGGTACGACGATGGTTACTTGAGCTGTGTTCCGGGCGCTGCGCGGTCTCATGATTCTCATGGTTCCCCCGCATCCACGTATTTCATGGTTAGAGCGTCCCCTCCAGTTGAGACCGAGACCGAAAGCCAGATCGAACATTGGCTTCAGCCTATGGATGTCCGCCCCGTGGAGCGCGAGTACCTGTCACTTGAATTGACTTCATCCGCCACTCGTCCGGGCCGGAACGACCACTCAGCAGGAACTCGATCCAGCTCTGATCCTTAAGTTGTTCAACGGTCCCAGCGCCTGTGGGTGCGGCCTAGTATGCGCCCACAGGCCGGATCATCGCCCTTGCCGTCCGCCAGAGAATGATGATGTCGCCAACGATCGACCAGTTTTCGACGTAATACAGGTCCAGCCGGACGCTGTCCTGCCAGTTCAGCTCCGAGCGGCCGTTGATTTGCCACATTCCGGTCAGTCCGGGCTTGATATAGAGCCGACGGTGGACGTGCCTCTCGTAGCCATCGACCTCCCGCTGAAGGGGTGGCCTGGGACCAACGAGACTCATGTCCCCGAGAAGCACATTCAAGAACTGCGGGAGCTCATCGAGGGAATAGTGCCTCATCCATCTACCGACCCGGGTTACCCGAGGGTCGTGTT
Organism: Arthrobacter sp. 2RAF6; assembly: GCF_052115205.1. Taxonomy (NCBI): domain Bacteria; kingdom Bacillati; phylum Actinomycetota; class Actinomycetes; order Micrococcales; family Micrococcaceae; genus Arthrobacter; species Arthrobacter sp. 2RAF6. The sequence goes on from NZ_JBFRGF010000039.1 coordinate 17,059, forward strand.
CCATCTTGAATAGCAATCCGGCCCCCTCATTCTGCTCGAGCAACTCGGTCAGGTCATGCTCCGCGGTCTCCACCATGGAACGGAATTTGAACATCACGAAGGTTTGTCCTCTTCGCCCGATGCGCTCCTGCCGGAAAATTACGGGCCCCGGGCTGTCCCGCCGGATCAGCACGGCGAGCACCGCAAAAACGGGCAACAACACCACCAAGGCGGCGGCCGAGAGAATAATGTCGAGCACCCGTTTCATCGCATGCTTGGCACCGGCATATTGCGGGAGCTCAACGTGCATGAGCGGCAAGCCCTCCACAGGACGCGAATGAATCCTGGGGCCGGCCACATTTGTCAGTCCGGTCGTCAGGATCAGCTCCGTTGAACTTTCCTCCAACTGCCAGCCGAGTTCCTGGATGTACGTACTGCCGCCTTCAACCTGCCCGGCAATGATGACTGCATCGGCGTCGGTCGCCGCGACCGCGTGCACGACCGAATAGATGTCGGCGACGACGGGCACGGCCTTTCCGTTGACCATGAGGCTTGGCGGCTGCTGCGGACCCTGAAGCGCAACGCCAACTACTTTGTAAATCGGTCCGGACTTCTTCTCAATCTGGTTGATGACATATCGAACTTCTTCGGGGGCGCCCAGGACCACGACTCTGGAGAGGTAATGCCCATGAACCCGCTGGCGCGTCAACCACCGCCTCAACGTCCAACGGGACGTCATCAGTCCCAGGCACCCCAACGGAAACACGAGCGCAACGTAGCCGCGCGCAATCTCTATCTCAAAGACAACGCACGCCATGTTGAGCAGCCCGAGAAGGACAATGGTGGCGCTAAAGACGCGTTTGTACTCGTCCGGGCCGATTCCAACGACTTGCTTGTCCCTGCTGCGATAGACACCCAAAGCGACCATCCAAGCGCCGGCGATCGCAAGCGAAATCGGAAAATACCCCACGCGAAAGCCTCCGACAATAACAAAGGCATTTTCGAATCCAAATCGGGCCACCTGCGCGAAAGCAGCGACGGAAAAAACGACTATGGCGTCGACGAGCCACAAAAGACGGTAGTAGCGGCGAGCCCAAAACACACCGGACGCAGCGCCGGCATAACGTCTACCGTCACGCCGGGAACGGTCGAACAATGGATCTTTGACGAAAGATGCACGAAGCCCGAACCCAAGGTCACCCGTTGCAGCTTCTTCCGAGGGGCTCACGGCCGCACCATCTTCGCCTGAAGGGTCTGCCCGCTACACCTAGGGGCTATTGTTGCCACACTTTTCGACACAAATTGGCAGCGCACTATTATCACAACCGTGTTGCAGGGCACATCAACACCCGCTTCTTCCACAAGTTCTTGGTCTGGCTGGCTCGACGTCGGAAATTGCCAACCGAAGGAACTTCAGGCTATGAAAAATCGGCTTCCCCCACACGAGTAACCCCCACCTATCATTTCCAATCGAAGACACCGAAACGCCCGCCGCCGTACCTGCATCGCACTCGAGTACTCTTGCTTTCCAGATCCGGCCGCCAAGCGATGGAACCCCGGCAAAACGAGTAGTGGCCCGGAACCAAAAGGTTCCGGGCCACTACAGTTATTTAAAAGAAAGGACCACCCGAAACGAGTGGTCCTTTCAATATCAGGAACTCGGAGCTTACCGAAACACGGAACACACCCATGTTTCGAACAAGGCCTCCAGAGTGGAGCTGAGGGGACTCGAACCCCTGACCCCCTGCATGCCATGCAGGTGCGCTACCAGCTGCGCCACAGCCCCGAACTTTGCCCGCAGGGACTTCGATCCCCGCCGGAGCAACTCGTCAATACTAAACCACAACGATGTGAGATAGGAAATCGAACACGGCTGGCTCGAGGACAGATGAGGTGCGGTCGATTGCTCGGCCGCACCTCCCCCCATTACTGCCCTTCAACTTGTTGCCGCAAACGCAACGAGCCACTGCACTGAAGTGTAGAGACTGATAGTCAATTAAACAAACCGTTCAACCGGTTTATGACCGATCGAACTCCCGCGGAACTTGGTAAGCGGAAGAAAATTCACCAAGGGCACTGTTGAACGTCTCGGGTTGCCGCCCGGAGATCCGCCAAAGACTCTCAGAGGAATACCAGTGATCCTTCGTCACCAAGTCAATCTGATGGCCGCTGAATCCTGCAGCGCGCAAGGCCGAGCCGGCACGTTCGTCATCTCCCAGGAACTTCGGGTACTCCACTCCGAACACCCGGGCAACGCTCTGCAAGAGGAATGACACCCGAACAGGTTCCGGATATGCAGCATGGAAAGCTTGCCCGGGTTGCCCGGGCGCCAGCGCAAGCCCGGAAAGCAGCCTTCCCAGCGCCTCCACACCAATAAGCGAAAGCAGTGCCGAACCATCACCCGGCCACCCTCCAGCCACCTTCATCAGTTTGAGCAGGCCCGGAACAAACCAGCGGTCCCCCGCGCCGAACACGAGGTTGGGACGAACCACTTCGCCGCCGTAGCCGAGAACCAGCTGCTCGGCGACCGCACGGCTGGCGCTGGCCACCGAGGCCGGGTGATATCCGGCTCCGGATTCAAGGATGCCGCGATGAGGGCCGCTCCCGTAAACACTGCAGGTACTGACATAGATCAGCCGGGCAACTCCGGCTTGCCGGCACTGCTCAATGACGTTGTCCGTGCCGATCTCGTTGATCGCATGGGCGAGACGAGGGTCGGAGCCGACATACGAGGCGGCGTGGATGACAACATCCGTATCGGACAAGAAGGGGATCAGGCTCCCCGGGACGGAAATGTCGGCGGTCGCAATGGTAGCGTTATTGTCTCGTAGTCTTGCAACCGGTTTTCGTGAGAGTGCCACAACGTGCGCCTCTCCGGATCCGGCGAGTGAGGCTACAACCCGGCTTCCAATGAAGCCTGACGAACCCAGGACCAGGACCCGGGGCACACGGTCAACACTTGTTGGCATGGCCCTCACTGATCCTCAGGGTTCGTCAGTTTCATGTACTCAAGTATCCCGGACGCAGAAACCGGAGAGGTCTCCACGCTGATCATGCAACAACGTGCCAAAGCCACCCGAACAGCAGTAATTGAGGGAGCAGCGTCGATCTTTGAAGAGGTCGGCTACGGAAATGCAAGCCTCAGCGACGTCACTGACCGCGCCTCGGTCACCAAAGGCGCGCTCTACTTCCATTTCAAATCGAAGGAAGACCTCGCGCTTGCGGTCATCGCCGAACAGCACAACATCGTGCGTATCGCGGGAGAGAAGATCGCCGCCGCCGGGCTGCCCGCACTGGAGACCATGATTGCCATGTGCCGGACATTCGGGCAACAGTTGCTCGACGAGCCAATCGTCAGGGCTGGAATCCGGTTGACATTTGAAGCTTCGGCGTTCAATGGAGACGTCAAAGGTCCCTACCAGGACTGGGTCACGACCATGGAGATGCTGACGCGCCAGGCTCAACTGGAAGGTGACGTGCGGCCCGAAGTTGATGCCGCAGACTTCGCACGGTATTTGGTTGCGTCTTTCACCGGCGTCCAGATGGTTTCCAACGTGCTGACCGAACGACTTGACGTTCTCAAACGGATCGACGACATGTGGCGTTTCATGATGCCGGCCATCGCGCCGATTCACCCGCAAGGCCCAGGGACCCCGTGAACTAACGCGGCCTTTTGACCCGGGCCAGCAAGGACATGAGGGTCTCTTCCTGGTGCAACAACCGGACCCTCGTCACACCGTGGGCATTATGTGGTTCGAGCTGCGTCACAGCAACATCCACGGGATAGTTGAACTCGACCAACTTCGTGAATTCCGCCTCAAACAGGGCAAAATCGGCATCCGGTCGGGAAGACGCTGCGCGCACAGCCTGCCTGGCAGCCTCCACCAGGAGCATTCCCGGGACGTGGTCCAGCGGATGGTCGAAGAAGATGGGGTGGGTTGGATCAACCCGCAGCGGCCAGACGAAGGGGCGCGAACTTTGCCCGAGCATCACGTTCCGCTGGGTGGCATGCCCGACGTCGGCGCATTCCAGCAAGTCTTCGCCAGCGGCGGGCGGCTCAGTGGGGACCTCGCCGCGGAATCGCTCATACGTGGCAGGATTCACAATGCGGGCAGCCGCCGTACCTTCCCCTATGGGAGTGCCGTCAATAACGAACCGCGCAGAAACCGTCAGGGCCGACAACTGCCCTCCACTGAGCTTCATATCCTTCACGTCGAGCTCGACAGCAACCTGCGCGGGCACCAAGGGATCCAAAACCGCGGCTTCCACGGAGATGCTCATGTGCGGCATGAGGAACTTGTGCTTGAGGGGCACTCCGCACAAATGGGACAAGAAGATCACTGCCTGCCTCAACGTCTCGGCCATGAGGGCCGAATCAGGCGAACCGTCCGGCGATCCATAAAAAACGTGCCATCGCGGCCATTGAGCTCCCGCAACGAACCGCCTGGAACTTGATTGAACAAAGTCAGTCAAGAAGACTTCCGAAACGGAGCGCTTATGTACGAGCTCCCGATTGACTGAAGCCTCGAAGAGCGCTTCATCGCGCATTGGGTCCCCACTCCTCCCAGGATCTGCCAGAGCAACGATCGTTGCTGTTGCGCCCCCATTAAACGCCCAAATCTTACCGGCAAGCCGGGCCCCTGGAGCTACCGGAGGGAGTGAACCGGCCTAAATTGACATACCTACTGGTCGGTTTGTAGTTTGGTCCTATGGAGATCGGCGACACCGGCAGCACGCCCAAGGGCGCAGCCACGCGTAGTGAGATCCTTCGTGTTGCCGCGGATGTTTTTGCGCGCAAGGGTTTCGAGCAGACCCGGATGGACGACATCATCCGCGAAGTCGGGCTTACGAAGGGAGCCATCTATTTCCATTTCTCTTCGAAGGCAATGTTGGCCCAGGCCGTCGTCGACGAGCAAAAGGCGCGTTGGCTGCGTCGCGTCCAAGAGGAAATTCTCAGCAAGAACAACCCTCAGGAGGAGTTGCGCCATCTCGGGGAGTTCATGGTCAGAACAGTCCTGAGCGACTCTTCCGCCTGGGGCGTGGTGCACTTGGCGAATCAACTGGCATCCACGAAAGAGCACCCCGGCGGCACCTCTCCCCTGGCCGCATGGGTGGATCTCGTTGCCGGCATCCTTCAACGGGGCCGCGCAAGCGGCGCTTTGACGTTTTCAGGCGATCCCGGCGACGCGGCAACGGTTATTGTGGCCGCATTCGACGGATTGAAGTCGGTCACCGACGCCCTTGACCCCAAAGACCTCGATGCCTTCGAACGACGCGCGACGCTACTGTTGCAACTCCTCGAACAGCAGTTCATCTCCAGCGAGTAGTGCAGCAAACCACGAGCCCAAGACTTCGACTTTTGACCAAAAAACAAACCGCACAGTCAGTTTATTAGCAGTCAGTTTATTAGGAGTAGAAATGAACATCTCAGCCAAAACAGCCCTCATCACTGGAGCGTCCACTGGCATTGGTTCGGCCTTCGCCCGAAGGCTGTCTGCCGAGGGCGCACGCTTGATTCTGGTTGCCCGCAGTCAGGACAAACTTGACGCGCTGGCGGGTGAACTCCGCGACCACGGGACCGAAGTGACTGTCCTGGCAATGGATTTGAGCCTGCCGGATTCAGCAAAGGAACTCCACCTCGCCACCGAGGCGCTGGGACTCAAAGTGGACATCCTGGTCAACAATGCGGGATTCGGAACACACGGACAAGTTCTCCATGCAGACGCTGACCGCTACGTCGAACAGATCCAGTTGAACTGCTCCACCTTGGTGGGCACCTCCACGCACTACCTGCCCGGAATGGTTGAGCGCGGTAGGGGGGCCATCATCAACATCGCGAGTACGGCCGCATTCCAGCCGATACCCCACATGGCCGTCTACGGCGCGACAAAGGCCTTCGTGCTCTCGTTCACCCAGGCGCTGTGGGCCGAGACACAAGGCACAGGCGTGAAAGTCCTTGCCGTTTGCCCCGGTGCCACCGACACGCCCTTTTTTGAAATCGCCGGCGAGGCTGCAGCCGCTGGATCCATGCGGACCCCGGAGCAGGTTGTGGACACCGCCATGTCCGCGATCCGCGGGAACAAGCCGAGCGTTGTGGATGGCCGGCTCAACTCCTTTGTTGCCCGGGTGGCCGTCAAGCTACTCCCGGAGAAGCTGGTGATCGCGGCCGCGGGACGAGCCGTGCGCCCGGCCAACTAGTCCCCACCGCCAACTAGCTGGCAGTAGGTGTCGTTTTGAGCGCTCAAAACGACACCTACTGCCAGTCAGTTGGGACTGCCAAACGAAGATGACAGTGCCGCGCTCAGGTTCCCTGGATGATTCCGATTTGGACTACCCCTGTGTTGACCAGCGTCTTGGCGAGGTAGACAATCTGGCCGGAGTGCTCCACGGTCTGGGTCAAGATCAGCACAGGGTCCTTGGCATCCAGCTCAAGCAGCTCGCCTCGCGCGACGCCCGGCGTGCCTGCGGCAATATCGGTCTCGCCGGGACCAAAAGCCGGGCCAACAGCCGAGATCAAGTTGGCCAGCAGCGTGGCTTCTCCCCCGACGTCGTCCACAATGGCCTGCGCCGCTTCTGGGTAACGATCAACGAGGCCCCCCTTGTTCGCCACGTGCTCCTGGACCAGGGCAATAGCTGAGCCGTCCCGCTTGAGGACACTCTCGAAGAACCAGGAGGCTTCCTCTTCGCGGATTCCGAGGGGCTCCGCGGTGAACACCGACGAGGACGGGTGCAGCACATGCTGTGTACGGCTGACCTGGATAGCGGAACCGGCCTCGGCCAGAATCTCCTCCATGGGCCTGATCCGTTCAAGGCCGACCCGCGGCAGTCGGGTGGCTACAAAACGCCCAATGCCTCGGCGGGAGCGTACGTATCCGTCTTCCTCGAGGAGCATGAGAGCCTCACGGACCACCGTCCGGCTGACCTTCATTGCCGAACCCAGGTCCGTTTCCGAAGGCAACAGCGACGAAACGGGGAAGTGCCCCGCCCGGATCGCATTCATGATGCGCGAGTACACGGCAACGCGGAGCGGGATGTTGGCGGTGGCATCCAACGGCTCCGAAAGAACGGCCTCAGCACTGCGGTCCAAGATGGCTCCCTTCGTCGATATTGAGAGTTTACGCGATGGGTATTCCAAGCTTGTATAACAAGCGTGTATGATGCACATATAAGCCATCTTGTGCTCTGCGCCACACCTGCATCGAGCCGCCCCGAAGCCGATTGTTTCAAACAAGGAAGTTTGTCCATGACAACCCAAGCCACCAGCACCGCAGGGCTCCCCCTTCGGCGAAAAACAGCCCGATTGCCGGTCCTCATCGCCACGCTGATCCTTTCCATCCTCAGTTACCAGCTCAACGCAAGCCTGTTCTCGGCGGCCCTGCCGGCCATGGCCGCACACTTTCAGGAATCCACCGAAAACGTGGCCAAAGTCCAGTCGTTGTTCTTCCTGACCGGCGCAGTCCTGGGCATGGCATTTTCCCGATGGAGCGACTTCCTGGGGCGCCGCCGCACCCTGCTGATCGTCCTCTCCATGATGTTGTGCGGCACGGTCCTCTGCCTGTTGGCTCCGAACCTGACCGTCCTTCTCGTCGGCCGGGTCCTGCAAAGCGCAACGAGCGCCACGTTCACCATTTCTTTCCTTCTCCTGTCCGAGCGCTTCAGCAAACGCCTCTTCGGCATTTCCGTCGGCATCATTTCGGCAGTAAACGGGGGCATTGGCGGGCTCGACGGATTCCTGGGCGGTTTCATCACCGACACCATCGGCTGGCAGTTCCTCTTTGTCCTGGTCCTCGGCGTGGGCGTTCTGGCGATCGTCTTGGTCGCCGTCGTGGTCCCGAAGAGACCCGCCCGGACACGTGAGGGACGCATGGACTGGTGGGGCGCAGGCGCCCTGGGCACGTTCCTGGTTCTCTTGAGCAACCTGATCGGACAGGCTTCCACGTCCGGATGGGGCGACGTCTGGACCCTCGGCTATCTCGCCGGCACCGTGATTGCCGGGCTGGCGTTCGTGGCAGTGGAAAGGCGGGTTGCGCGTCCGCTGATCGCCATCGAACAATTGCGGTCCCGCCAGGTATGGCCGGTTTTGGCGAGCACGGTGCTGACGCTTGCCGGCATCTTCTCGGCGTTGAACTTCACCGTGATCCTCCTGAGCCAGGACGCCAAAGCCGGATACGGACTGTCCGCCTCCATGTCGGCCCTCCTGTACCTGACGCCGACAGCCTTCGTGGGGGTGCTCACTGCAGTGTTCTCCGGCTGGTTCGCGCAGCGGATCGGTTGGTTCAAGGCCCTGCGGATCAGCAGTGGCCTGATCGTCGTGGCAGCGGTTGCGGTCGCAATCTTTGCCGCAGACCGCTGGATGGTCTTCGCCTTGCTGATCATCATGGGCGTCCTCTATCTCGGCCAGTTCCAGAGCACCGTCAGCGGCATCGCCGTACTGAATTCACCCAAATCGGCGCCGGGTTCCGTGCCCGGCCTGAATGGAGCATGCTTTGGAATCGGAGCCAGCGTGGGAATCGCCGTCGTCGCACCCGCCGTCGCCGCCGGAACCATCGCCGGCTACCAGACTGCCCTGTGGATCTCGGCGGGCTTCGCCCTCGCGGCCTTTGCTGCTTCCCTGATCCTCCGGCCGGTGGCTGCGAGCGCCGCTCCGGCACCCGCCGTCGTCGTCGCCCATGCCTAAGCCCGAATCCGAATCCGAGTCACCCAACCCACGAAGGAGCACCATGACCACCACCACACCGCAGCCGTTCTATCTCGATTGCGACACCGGCATCGACGATTCCCTGGCAATCGCCTATCTTCTGGCGAGCCCTGAGGTGGAGCTGGCCGGGATCGGAACCGTCAGCGGCAACGTCAGCGCCGCAGTCGGTGCCGTCAACACGTTGAACCTGCTCCACGCTGCCGGGAGGGCCGGGATCCCGGTTGCCGTGGGTGCACACGATCCGCTCACGGGCACGTTCGACGGCGGAGCGCCGCACGTTCACGGCGACAACGGCATCGGCGGGATCACCTTGGAAGGCTCCGCACAGACGTCGGAATCAGAGACTGCCGCGGAGATGCTCGTGCGGCTCGCCAACGAGCACCCAGGCGAACTGCGCGTCATCGCCGTCGGTCCGCTCACCAATCTGGCCCTCGCACTGCAACTGGACCCGAAGCTCCCGTCGCTCGTCCGCGATGTCACGATCATGGGCGGAGCCGCGTTCGTGCCGGGCAACATCAGCCCAGTCGCCGAGGCCAACATCTTCAACGACGCCGAGGCAGCCGCCGTGGTGATGGAGGCCGATTGGCCGGTCACCATGGTTCCCTTGGACGTCACCATGAACCACCGCTTCGATGAGGCCCACCGCGCGGCGCTTGCGACAGCCGGACACCCGGTGGCCAGCGCACTCTCCGGGATGCTCGTTCAGTACTTCGCCTTTTACAACACGATTTTCGGTGAGCATTGCGCCGCCCTCCACGATCCGCTGGCGGCGGCCATCGCCGTGGGTGCCCTAGAGCCCGACGACGCCCCGTATGTCGGAATTTCCGTGGACACGAGCAAGGGTGCGGTTCACGGCAAGACCCGCTGTGAGCGGCTCGATGGCGGAGCCGCCGGCGCGCGCCCGGTGCCGGAACGGGCGTCCCGGGTTGTGCTGTCCGTCAAGGGAGACGCCGCTGCGCATCTCCTGGAGCGGATCCTGTCCTTGCCGGCCGCGAACTGAAGGGACTTTTGATGAACACTTCTTCTTCACCCACCGGGCCCAGCCAGGCCGACCTCGAGTTGCTGCACCGCGCCGTTTCCCTCGCGCAGGCGGCCCGGGATCGCGGCGACCACCCGTTCGGCGCACTCCTGGTGGCTCCGGACGGAACCATTGTCGAAGCCATGAACACCGTCAACACGGAACACGATCCCACCGGGCATGCAGAGACCAACCTGGTCCGCCTGAGCGCCAAGAAGCTCGATGCCGGCGCGTTGGCCGGCAGCACCTTGTACACGAGCACCGAACCGTGCGCCATGTGCACAGGCGCGATCTACTGGGCTGGAATCGGACGCGTGGTCTATGCCTTGTCCGAGAAGGACCTTGCCTCGATTGTCACCGAGCAATCGGGCGTGCCCACGCTTGACCTCCCCTGCCGCGACGTCCTTGCACACGGCGGCAGCAAGGTCAGCGTGACCGGCCCCGTTCCGCTTCCCGCCGCAGCAGAAGTCCATCTTGGCTTCTGGCACTAGACCGGAAACCCGACACCGCAATCCAGCACCACCAAAAGGACCGCTCATGCCCATCCCCAGCACGCTCACCGTTGTCGGCAGCCTCAACGTCGATCTCACGTGCCGCGTCCACCGCCTACCCTCCCCCGGTGAAACCATAGGCGGCGGCACCCTCACCCGTCAGCCCGGCGGAAAGGGAGGCAACCAGGCCGCGGCTGCTGCGCGGCTGGCCGGGGCCGCCCGTATGGTGGGCGCCGTCGGCGCGGATCCGGATGGCTGGCTTCTGACGGAGGCCCTGGACCGCGCAGGGGTTGATATTTCGGCAGTGCAGCAGGTTTCCTCCCCGACGGGGACCGCGTTGATCGTGATCGACAGCGAGGGCGAAAACCAGATCGCCGTTGCGCCTGGAGCAAACGCCGTGGTCTCGCTGGATCGCGCCGATTTCTCCGATGGCGGGCCGGTACTGGCCCAGCTGGAGATCGCCGTCGACACCGTGCTGGACGCCGCGCGCCGGACCACCGGGTTCTTCGCCCTCAACGCGGCCCCTGCCCAGGCACTCCCGGCAGAGCTTCTGGAACGGTGCGACCTGGTGATCGTCAACGAGTCCGAGTACGAACTCATCCCCGAGCTCCGAAGCGCCGAACGCGTAGCCGTCACCTACGGGGCAGGCGGCGCCTCGATGTACACACAAGGGGTCAAGACCGCCCATGCGCCAGCGACAAAGACGAGCGTCGTCAACAGCGTGGGTGCCGGTGACGCCTTCTGTGCGGCGCTCGTGCTGGCACTCGCGTCGGGCCTGGATGACGAAAGCAGCCTCGCGGCGGCTTGCGCGGTGGGGGCCGCCGCCGTCGCGAGCGAGCTTTCCCAACCGGAGTTCGAGCGGCTGGAACACTACCTGGCTTGACGTTCCGCAAGGTGCGGTACCGCGAAAGCGGAACTAAGAATCCGCGCTTGAGATCCGCCCGATGTGCTGGACACCGCCAGGCAGCAGCGAACCGCGGGCCGCACCTACCATGCCTTCCACTGCGCGGGCGAGGTGCGTACCGCGGTCGCTGACGCCGTCCCAGCGCACCAGCGCCTGGGCATTCAGGCCGTCCACCATACCCAGGATCTGCCAGGCAACAGACGGAGCGTCGAACGTCTCGAACTCGCCGGCGTCGATCCCCGCTTCGACGACGCGCTGCACCACGGCTTGCCATGCATCCATCTGCTCACGGACGCAGGCTGCGAGCGCCTCGTTCCGCCGCCCCAGGGTCCACGCCTCCACCCAGATGGCCGTGACATCGAGGCGGCTGCCGTCCATGAGCGTTTCGAGGAGCATCCCGAGTTGTTCCAGGGGAGTCGGCAGCCTCTCCAGAAGGCCCGCGACCTCCTCGGTCTCCGCCGCCACGATGGTCGCAAAGATGCCTGCCACGAGGGCCTCCACGTTGGGCTGGTAATGCGCGACAAGCCCCGAGGCCACACCCACCCGTGCTGCCACGTTGCGCAGGGTAATGGCGGAAAGCCCCTGCTCAAGCGCTATTTCCCTGGCGGCCTCGGCTATTTCGGCCGCGCGTTCGGCCGGCGTCTTCCGCGCAGCGCGTTTCTGTATGGTGCTTGACATCACACAACAGTCTAAAGTAGCTTTCTTCTTATTGATCACACGATCAATAAGAAGACGCCGAAGGGCAAACACCCTGCCGCACGCCAAGGCAAGGACGCCCTGGCTCCCGCGACTACCACCTCACAACACAGAGGAGACTTCCATGGCCTGGAGAATGCCAGCCGAAACCGCACCCCACGAGCGCACCTGGATGGCGTTCCCCCGCACTGGCCTGACCTTGGGCGACGATCCCGCTTCGGCGGAAGAAGCGTACGCAGCCTGGACCGCCGTCGCCCATGCGGTGTCCGAGTTCGAGCCCGTCACCATGGTGGTAGACCCCAGCGAACGGACCCGGGCCAGCCGCATGCTCGGCGCCGGAATCGAACAGCTTGAGGCTCCCCTCGACGAATTCTGGATGCGCGACGTCGGAGCCACGTTCGTCGTCGACGACGAGCGTCCCGGCGTGCTCGGCGCAGTTGACTGGATCTTCAACGGCTGGGGCTCCCCGGCCTGGTCCGAATGGGAGAAGAGCGCCGGCATGGCCCGCTTTGTCGCCGAAGAGTCCGGCGCGGAACTGGTCACCTCCTTGCTGGTCAACGAAGGCGGCGCCATCCACGTCGATGGTGAAGGCACTGTCCTCGTCACCGAAACCGTCCAGCTGGATCCACGCCGAAACCCTTACGCGGACAAGGCACGCGTCGAGGCGGAACTGTCACGCACGCTGGGCACTACTCACACCGTGTGGGTACCGCGAGGCCTCACGCGTGACTACGAGGACCTCGGCACGCGCGGCCACATCGACATGGTGGCCACACTTCCCTCGCCCGGCCGGGTCCTCCTGCACTCGCAGACCAACCCAGGTCACCCCGATTTCGAGGTCAGCCGCACCCTCCAGCGGTTCTTCGAAACCCAGCAGGACGCCGCGGGCAAACCATTCGAGATCACTATGCTTCCCGCGCCTGAAACCCTGCACGACGAGGAAGGCTTCGTCGACTGGAGCTACGTCAACCACCTCGTGGTCAACGGCGGCGTGATCGCGTGCGGCTATGGCGAGAAGCGCGCCGACGCCCTGGCCGCGGAAATCCTGGCGGAAGCCTACCCGGGCCGCCGCGTCGTCACCGTGGACGCCCGGCCAATCCTCGCCCGGGGCGGAGGAATCCACTGCATCACGCAACAGCAGCCCAAACTCAACAGCCAGGCCGGACGATGAGCCGCTTCGACGTCGTCGAGGCCTCAATTGCGCAGTTGCGCGCCGCACTGGAGGCCGGCGAGGTAACCAGCGAGGAACTCACCCAAGCCTATCTGGACCGCATCGACGCCTACGACCGCAACGGCATCAAGCTGAACGCACTGGTTGTCATGAACCCCCAAGCGCTCGCAGATGCCCGCGCCTCCGACGAGCGCCGGGCACGCGGCACCACCCTCGGGCCCCTCGACGGCATTCCTTACACCGCCAAGGACAGCTACCTGGCCAAAGGACTCACGGCCGCCGCGGGCTCCCCCGCGTTCGAAAACCTCATCGCCCAACGCGATGCCTTCACGATCGAACGCCTCCGCGCGGCAGGCGCGGTGCTCATCGGCCTGACCAACATGCCACCCATGGCAAACGGCGGCATGCAGCGCGGTGTCTATGGACGCGCCGAGAGCCCTTACAACGGCGATTTCCTCACCGCGGCTTTCGGGTCCGGGTCCTCGAACGGCTCGGGCACCGCTACCGCGGCGAGCTTCGGGGCCTTCGGCCTGGGCGAGGAGACCTGGTCCAGTGGCCGCGCACCGGCGTCGAACAATGCCTTGTGCGCGTACACACCGTCGCGCGGAGTCATCTCGGTGCGCGGCAACTGGCCACTGGTCCCCACCATGGACGTCGTGGTGCCCCACACCCGGTCCATGGCAGACCTTTTGGAACTGCTGGATGTCATTGTTGCCGACGACGCCGAAACCCGCGGCGACTTCTGGCGCGCGCAGCCGTGGGTGGAGATCCCGGCCGCGTCCCGGGTCCGTCCGGCTTCCTACCCGGCACTGGTGCCATCCGGCGTCGACGACGCGCGCTCGGCACTGAAGGGCAAACGCTTCGGGGTGCCGGCCATGTACATCAACGCGGACCCCGACGCCGGTACCAGCAGAACTCCTGGCATCGGCGGCCCGACCGGCCAACGAATCCAGACGCGCGAATCCGTGATCGAACTGTGGGAGGCCGCCCGGCGCGAGCTCGAAGCCGCCGGCGCCGACGTGGTGTTGGTGGATTTCCCCGTGGTGTCCAACTACGAAGGCGACCGCCCGGGCGCACCCACGATCGCCACCCGCGGAATGGTGAGCCCGGAATTTCTTCAACGGGAGATCGTCGATCTCTCGGCCTGGGCCTGGGACGACTTCCTCGCAGCCAACGCCGATCCGGCGCTTGACAGCCTGGCCGACGTCGACGGCGCCACGATCTTCCCGCACCCGGACGGCGCGCTTCCGGACCGCTATGACGGGTTCGACGACGACGTCGCCGACTACCCGGCGCACATCCGCGCTCACTGGGTTGCTTCCGTCACCGACATCCCGTCCCTCGAAGAAGGCCTTCGCGGACTCGAAGAGACCCGGCGGGTAGACCTCGAGGAATGGATGGACGGTCTCGCCTTGGATGCAGTCATCTTCCCGGCCGCCGCCGACGTCGGACCAGCCGACATGGACGTCAACGAATCCTCAGCCGACCTCGGCTGGCGCAACGGCGTCTGGGTGGCCAATGGCAACCTCGTTCCGCGGCATCTGGGGATCCCGACGGTCACCGTGCCGATGGGAACCATGAGCGATATCGGCATGCCCGTGGGACTCACGTTCGCCGGCCGCGCCTACGACGACACCGCACTGCTGGCCCTGGCCGCGGCCTTCGAAGCAACAGGCGAGCGCCGCACCGCTCCCCCGCGCACACCGCGCCTCGACTAACGGATCAGGTGGACTCGTCGTCGAAAGGAGCCTTCTGCCCGGCCGCCAACCGCACAACCGGGCGGGCAGGAGGCTGCACCGGGGCGGGGACGACCGGCTCAGGAAGCGGCTCGTCCTCCAGGAGGGCTTCGCGGATAATGCGGCGGGGATCGTATTGACGCGGATCCATTTTCCGCCAATCGATGTCCTCGAATTCCGGGCCGAGCTCCTGGCGGAGCTTTTCCTGCGCGCCGGAAGCCATGCGCCGCAGTTCGCGGATAAGCCGCCCCAGCTTCCTCGCATACTCCGGAAGCTTGGTTGGTCCAAGGACCAAAACGGCAATAATCAGGAGAAGTGCTACCTTCTCGACCGAAATATCGATCATGGCTCCATTCTAAATCCACCGCCCGGTCGCTCCGGGCGGCAGGGGTTTAGGAGATCGGGCTTAGGAGATCGCGTACAACGCGACGGCAAGTCCTGCTGCCATCAGCGCCTCGCGGACACCCTTCAATCGGGGCGCAGCGTGTGATTTGCTCTCGGCCGGCATCGCGAACGTGCCCAACAGCCACCCCGTGGCGGCGAAGAGCATGAGCAACGCGCCCATGATGTCGCCAAGGATGATGCCCAGTTGATGTCCTGGATGATCCGTCACCGATCCGGCTCCACTTGACGCGGATAGCAGCACCCAGCCCGAAAGGGCTGCCACCGCTGCGCCATAGATCGCCGACCATCGCCCTGTCCCGGCTGTTCCCGACCCTTGGTACACGATCCTCACGACGGACAGGAGGAAGACAAGGCCAATCGCCGCGCCTAGAGGGACCACACCGAGCGGAGCCCATCCCAGCCCTACCGCCGCCATGGCCGCGGCCAATATCCCCGCTGCGGCGGCGTCAGTCCGGGCGGCCACACTCTTGGGTCGGAAGATGGCTCCGAACCCCAACACAGCCGCTGCCCCGAAAAGCAACACCAGAGCGCCCACTACAAACCAACCTCGGAACATACCCTGCCAATCCTCCTGCGCTTCCGGTTGAAACCCACCCGCAGTCATATCAGTTCCGGATGGGAAAACCCTGCATGGCGTGTAACTGCCGGACCACACCGGCTGGCGCCATCGACCCGGCCGTGGCAGCATCGGACGATGACTACCGATACCCGTCCGTACGTCGAGCCCGAGCGGGTGGAACCTGCCGTTCCGCTACTCGGCGGGGACGTGACAGAGGGGCTCGTCCGGGTGGGCGATACAGTGCGGCGCCCTGCAAGCGACGCTTCCCAGCGGGTGCGCCGCCTCCTGGATTTCCTGGACTCGGCCGGATTCCAGGGCGCGCCCCGCTTCCTGGGCATCGACGAAAGCGGCAGGGACACCCTGAGTTTCGTTCCCGGTGACACGGCCGGCCGCCCCTGGCCACGCTGGGTCGCCGATGAATCGAGCGCCATCAGCGTCGCGCTCTTGGTGCGGAGCTACGATGACGCCGTGCAGCCGCTCGGTGTTCCTGACTGGGCACGCACGGGTGAGAATGCCGGCCCCCACGGGTGCCCGAGCTCGATTGCGGGACCGGCGACATTCCTCGCCCACATGGACATCACCCCGGAGAATGTCGTCTTCCGGGACGGAACCGCCGTCGCCCTGATCGACTTCGATTTGGTGCGCCCCGCAACCCGGGCGGAAGAAGTCGCAAACTTGCTCCTCTGGTGGGGCGCCTGGATGCCCGTCACCGACCGCGATCCCGTCATGCGCGAGGTCGACGCCGCCTCCCGGGCTGCTGTGCTGGTGGACGCCTATGGCCTGGGTCCAATTGATCGCGCCAAGGTAGTTGACGTGGCCCGGAACGGCGCCGACCGTTCCTGGCATTTGATGCGGCACAGGGTGCTCACCCGGGGCGGCGGCTGGAAGAGGATGTGGGACGAAGGCGTCGGTGACAAGATTCTTCGCCGCCAAGCGTGGCTGGCCGAAAACGCCGCAGTTCTCCACGCCGCGATAACGTGACCGGCCTTTAATCTTCGTCGAGGTGGCGCAGGAGGAAAGGAAGGGTCGCGCGCATAGTCCGGAGATCGCCGTCGCTGGCTGCTTGCTCCCCAAGGTAGTCCCCATGGTTTCCCGGCACGATCATCAGGCGGCTCCCCGGGATGGCCCGGACCATCTGCACCCCGTGCTCGGGCTTGATCACGTCACGGTCGGCGAGCACCACGAGGGTCGAGGCCGTGATGGAGCCCAATTGTTCGTCGGACCATCCGGGAAACGTCAGCATTCGCTGGCTGTCCAGGACAAAGAGTTTCTCAAGGTGTTGAGGGTCCGGGTTGAGCTTGCGGTCGGCCTGCCGGTAGACCTCGGGCATGTCCGCGGAGGTGGCGTTCTGGAGTCCGTCCCAGAATCCATCCACCATGCCGTCGCGTGCGGCCATGGACGACGCGATGATCAACTTTCGTACCACCGCAGGATGTTCCATGGCGAAGGCGAGCGCGGTGTGGCCGCCGGCGCTGAAGCCGAGCACATCCGCCAACGGAACGTCCAGCTGACGAAGGACCGCCGCGACGTCTGCGGCCGAGTTTTCAGCCGTGAGAGGGCGGTCGATCGGCGCAGTGTGGCCATGGCCTTCCTCTTCGACGGCAATGACTTGCCTCGTCCCGGTCAGCAGCGGGATGAGCTCCCGGAAGTTCGACTCGATTGTGGAACCGCCGCCATGGATCAATAGCAAGGGCGTGCGGTCCAGCCGGGGTTTGCCATGAACCTCGTAATACATCCGCAGGGAGCCGTTGTGCGCGTAGCCGTGCTCAAAGTCCACGTCCCCACCCTAACCGCCGACTGTAGCTGCTTGGCAAGAGGTTGAGGAACTCAATGCGCCTCAACATTTCGCTTAATGAGAATGAGTATTGATAGCATCAATACTCATTCATCGCTCCTATCCGAGAGTTCCCCATGCACCCTGCCCTCCTGGTTCAAGACTTGCGCGTGTCCCTCCGTGGACGCGCCCTGATTGAAGGAGTCAGCTTCGCTATTGACCCGGGTCAAAGACTGGCTCTTCTCGGAGCCTCGGGTTCGGGCAAGTCCCTGACCGCGGCAGCCCTCCTGGGACAGCTTCCAGCCGCGATGAGCGCTTCCGGACGGTTGCAGATCAACGGAGTGGACGTGCCGCTGTCCACCAGGCGAAGCAGCCGCGCCGGGATCACCGCAATCCATCAGGACCCGATGTCAGCGCTCAATCCCTTGGTGCGCCTGGGAAAACAGCTTGAGATCCCGCTACGGTATGCCGGCCTCTCGGCCTCCATGGCACGGCAACGGGCACTTGAGCTGCTCGCGTCGGTAGGAATAGAGGAAGCCGGACGGACGATGGAAAGCTTCAGCGGCGAATTGTCCGGCGGTCAGCTGCAACGGGTCTGCATCGCCCTCGCCCTGGCATGCCGTAGCGCCGTCCTGGTAGCGGATGAACCCACTACCGCGCTGGACATGGTCAGCCAGGCCAAGGTCCTCGATGCCTTGTCCCTATCTTCGGAATCGGCTCATTCCACATCCGCGCATTCCACATCCGCGGGTTCTACAGCCACTGGCGCGATGTTGTTCATTACGCATGACCTCGCTGTGGCTGCGGCCTTTTGCCACCAGGCCGTTGTCCTGGGTTCCGGCCGGATCGTCGAGCAGGGATCGATGCGGTCGCTGGTAGAGCGGCCCAAGCACGATTACACGAAGCAGCTGATGGAAGCCGCCTATGTCGGCTTTGATGCCCTTCGCCTGGAAGCCACCGCATGAATGCAGTATTGAGCGCAGACAAGCTGGGTCTCAGCTACCCAGGCAGAGGGCTCCTGAAGCAGCGGCCAGACCGGCCCGCATTGCAGGACGTCTCCCTCAGCATTGCCGCCGGGGACAGCATCGGCCTCGTGGGTGGCTCGGGCGCCGGAAAATCTACGCTCCTGCGGATCTTGCTTGCTTTGGAGAAGCCGAATGCCGGAACCGTCACTTTCAATGGCACCCCGGTTGTGCCCGGCCCGGCCTCGTCCTTGAGGTGGTATCGCCGCGCGGTGCAATACATCCCGCAGAATCCGTCGGCGAGCCTTGACCCGGCCATGAGCGTGGAGCGCCTCCTCCTGGAACCCCTGAGGCAACTGCGCATAGACGGAGACCGCCGCGGGATGATCCTGAATGCCCTGCAACGAGTCGATCTCGATCCGGGCATGCTTACGCGCCGGCCCCGGGAGCTCTCCGGCGGGCAAAACCAACGCGTGGCCATTGCGCGCGCCCTGGTCCCCGCGCCGAGCATCCTCCTGGCGGATGAGCCGGTCAGCGGGCTCGATCTTCCCCTCAGGAACACGGTCTTGGCCCTCATGGAACAGCTGGTCCATCGGGACGGGCTGGGGCTCCTGTTCGTCTCGCACGACCTGTCGGCCGTCGCCCTTCTGTGCTCCCAAACCCTGGTTCTTTCCAGGGGACGCATCGTGGAACAAGGACCCACCGCGGCCGTGTACGCCAAGCCACAAACCCTGGAAGCCAAGGAGCTCGTAACCTCCATCCCCCGGCTCATCAGGTACAAGGAAACCGACAGGGACAAGCCGTGAAAGATGTGAACTCACGCAACAACCCCACCCCGTTTGATCCACTCACACCCACAAAAGACAGGCACCCGTCCATGGCTATTCCACGTCCAAAAGCACTTGCCGCGATACTCCTCTCCTCCGCAATGGCAGCCGCACTGAGCGCTTGCTTCGCCCAGGGCAACGCATCATCGGCCAGCAGCAGTACCGACTCCCGAATCAAAGTAGCCATGTTGCAGCCACCCCGTTCAGGACTCACTCCCCTGAGCGACGATGCCTTCAAACTCTCACGCTGGAAGACCGCCGAGACACTGGTGGTCCTCGATGCCCTCGGCGATGCCCAGCCATCGCTTTCAACAGCCTGGAAGCAACTGGACAGCAAGAACTGGCGCTTCGAACTCCGCGCAGGCGTGAAATTCCATGACGGAACGGCTCTGACGGCGGAGCAGGTGGCGGCATCGTTGACGGCGGCGGCCAACGCGAAGCCCAAGCCGCGGATCCTCGACGGCGTCCAGCTGGGCGTCCGCACGGACGGCGGGAACGCCGTCGTCGTCACCACCCAAACAGATGATCCGCTGGTTCCGCAGCGGCTTTCGAGCCCCCAGCTTTCCATCCTTGCCGCGTCCGCCTACAAGCCCGGCGGCGTCGTCAGCCCCATCAACGCCGGAACGGGCCCCTACGTCCTTGCGTCTGCGGACGGCACCAGCTCAGCAACACTCAACCGCTTCGCTGACTACTGGGGCGAAAAGGCGGCGAGCAGCGGCGTCGACGTCCAATACGTTCCCGACGGTACGGCGCGCGCGGCCGCGCTGAGGACCGGAACTGCCGACGTCGTGGAGGCCATTCCCGTAGGCCAGGTCGCCCAGATCAAGGCGGACTTGATTCACGAAGTCCCCATGCCCCGGACCAATACCCTCTACCTGAACACCAAGGCGGGTCCTTTCGCGGATCCGTCGGTCCGGGCGGCGGCACGCACCTCGCTCGAACGGGCCACCATTGTTGACCGGGTCTACGAGGGACGTGCGGACATCGCCGAAGGCCTCCTGGGTCCGGCTCTCCCCTGGGCGGCCAGGGAGCGGCAAAACACCTCATATATCGAGACACTGAAGAAGCGGGCGGAAGCAGCACCGGCCAATGGCCGCCGCATCAAACTCGGCACGTTCACGGACCGGGCCGAGCTGCCCGAGGTCGCCGTGCAGCTTGAGCAGCAGCTCGAAGCCGCCGGCTTCATCGTGGAGCAGGAAGTCCGCGAGTACCAGCACATCGAGGCAGACGCCCTGGCCGGAAAGTTCGATGCCTTCATCCTGTCCCGGGCCACGGTCCTCGACTCCGGCGACCCCGTCGCCTACATGTTCAGCGATTTCTCCTGCAAAGGCTCCTTCAACATCTCCCAGTTCTGCGATGCAGAGGTGGACGCAGCACTAAGCAAGGCCGCAGCCATTCCGGCAGGCCCGGAGCGCCGGGCGGCAATTGCCGCCGCCGAGGCGCTGATCCTCTCGAAGGATGCGGCCGTGCCGCTGCTGCACGAACGCGTTATCCAAGGCGAATCAGCCAGGATCCGCAATGTGGAACGTGATCCCCGCGAGCGCGCCCTGATCACCAGCAAGACAGGAATCGCCGGCTGATGCGGGGCCCGGCGTTCATCAAAACCGCGGCTTCCCGGGCCGTGGCACTCTTCGCCGTCGTTGTGCTGATCGGGCTCTTGCCGTGGCTTTCGGGACAAAGCCCGGAGTACACCATCCTGCGGGCCCGGTACGCCGACCGGGAAGCGACTGATGAAACGCTGGGCATGATCCGCACGGAGCTCGGACTCGATCGAGGACCACTGCACATCTTCCTCGACTGGGCAGGAGGCCTTTTGAGCGGGGACATGGGAAATTCCTGGATTACCAACACCACTGTTGGACCCGGCACCGTGGAAACCCTGAGAGTCTCCGTCACCCTGATGGCCTGCGCGGTGGCCGTTGCAACGGTGGTGGCCACCGCACTGTGCGTTCCTTCCGTGATGCGCGGGCTCGCCGGGAACCCCGGGCGAGGCTCCGGCGTCGTGGCTGCGGCCATGACTGCGCTCCCCGAGTTCCTCCTCGCCGCGATGCTCCTTGTCGTCGGCGCGGTGTGGCTGGGCTGGTTCCCGCCCTACGGCTGGCAGGGCCTGGACCACGCGGTGTTGCCGGCGCTCGCCCTCGGCCTGCCGGCCGGCGGGCTCATCGGGCGGCTGCTTTCCGACGCCATCAGCCTGGCGTTCGCCGAAAAATGGGTGGCCACGTGGGCCATGGCCGGAGCCAGCCGCGCCAGGCTCACCGCGGCGGTGCTCCGCCGGGCCCTGCCATCGGTGATGAGCCAGATCGGGCTTGTCCTCATTGGCCTCACCGGCGGGGCGGTTGCGGTGGAGAAGGTCTTCGCGATTCCCGGTTTGGGGCGGGCGGTCCTGGGCGCGGCGAGCGCCCAGGACATACCCGCCCTGCAGGCAGGAGTACTTGCCCTTCTCATCCTGGCCGTCGCGGCAGGTTCCCTCAGCGCCGCGGCCCGATACCTTCTGTTGGGAGCGGCACTGCGTTCCGGGACAGTTCCGGTTCCGGACTCGGCGGGAGAATCACGACGGCGGGATGCCACCGTTCCGCTCGTTGCGGCGGGAGCGCTGCTGCTCGTCGTCGTCGTGGGCTTGCTTCGTGATCCATTCACCTCGAGCCATCCACGGCTTGCCGGCCCGGGCCTTGAGCTGCCCTTCGGGGCCGATGCCAGCGGACGGGACCTCCTTGCGCGGGTGGGACACGGTGCCGTGTCCACGTTGGGAACGGCTCTGCTCGTGGTGCTGGCTTGCCTTGTGATCGGGATCGTCGTCGGGCTCTTCCCGCTCGCGGCGACCGGTCCCCTTGAGGTAGCCAACGCCGCTCCGCCCATCCTGGCCGGCCTGATCGTTGCCGTTATGACCGGTCCCTCGGCCGAAGGTGCGGCGATAGCCGTCACCCTGGTCAGTTGGGCACCCCTGGCCGCCCACACCGCGGCCTTGGCGCAGGAAGCCAGGGCGCAGCCCCACGTGAAGATCCTTCCGGTCCTGGGTGTAGGAAGGGTCCGCATCCTCTGGCGCTATCTCCTCCCGGCGATCATCGGCCCGGTGTTCAGGCATTCGATGCTCCGGGTACCGGGAATCGCGCTTGCCTTGGCTGCCCTGGGATTCCTCGGGCTCGGCCCCCATCCGCCGTCGCCGGAGTGGGGCCTCATCCTTGCCGAGGGAATCAACTACGTGGAGCGTGCCCCCTGGGCCGTTGCCGCCCCGGCGTCGGCGTTGATCCTCGCCTCGATCCTGGCCGTTTCACTGTCCAGCGTGCCGTGGTCGCGCTCGCAGATGGATCCGGCCAGCAATTGACTCATTCGAATATATGTTCGAAAATTGAACCATGTCACCTCGCCTGTCTTCCGCTTCGCCGGCTTCGCTGCGCGATGACTTGCAGGCGCAGATCCACCTCATGCAGGGCAAGCGCGGAAGCGAACGCTCGCTGCCCGTACTCCCCTCACTCAGCAGGCTCCTCCCGGGAGGACTGCGCCCGGGAGCGGCGTACTCCATACAGGGATCCATGTCGCTGGCCATGGCATTGTTGGCAGGCCCGTCACGCAATGGCTCATGGTGCGGAGTAGCCGGGCTGCCTGACTTCGGGGTCGAGGCGGCAGCAGGTTTCGGCATTGCGCTCGACCGGCTGGTGCTGGTGCCTGACCCCGGGAGCAGCTGGACGCCGGTGATAGCCGCCATGGTGGACGTGCTCTCAGTGGTGCTCGCGCGTGCTCCGGAAAGAGTCGCACCCGCCGAGGCTGCCCGCTTGGGAGCCAGGCTCCGGGAGCGGAGTTCCGTCCTCCTGGTCCTGGGACCATGGCCGCAGAGTGAAGCCGTCTTGCAAGTGAATGGATACGAGTGGGCGGGACTCGGACAGGGCCACGGACATCTCGCCAGGCAGGAGCTCGAGCTCGAAGTCGCCCTGCGGGGCAGTTCCCGCAGGGCCTCAGTGGACCTTGCGGACAGCGGCCCGGTAGACCTGTCCCGCCATCGGATGGGAGCATGATGCTGTTTCAGCTTGAATCCCCGGTGCGCGCCTTGGTGACCTGGTTCCCGGATTGGCCCCTTGTCGCCGCCCGCTTGGCAGATACCCTGCCTCCTGATGTACCTGCGGCAGTCATTGGCCAAGGCGTCATAGCTGCTTGCTCCGCGGAAGCCAGGGCAGAGGGAGTGGTCCGGGGCCTGCGGCTGAGGGAGGCACAAACCCGTTGTCCTGAGCTGGTGGTATGTGCCGTTGATCCGGTACGGGATGCGAGGGAATTCGAGCCTGTGGTCTCGTCACTCGAGGAACGGACTCCTGGCGTGGAAGTGCTTCGCCCCGGCCTGTGCGCTATCCGGGCCAAGGGTGCCGCCCGATATTACGGCGGAGAAGAAGCGGCCGCAGGTGCCGTGCTGGAATCGGCGGACAGCCTCGGCGTGGAAGCCCGGGTGGGGATCGCCGATTCCGTGTTCGCCGCCGAGCAAGCAGCCCGGAGCACCAGCGAACTCTCTGCCGTTCTTGTGCTCCCGCCGGGTTCTTCCCGGGATTTCCTGGCTCCATTTCCGGTGGGAGTACTAGACCAGCCGAAGCTGGCTTCCTTGCTCAAACGCCTTGGCATCCTCACCTTGGGGAATTTCGCCAATCTTCCCGCTGCAGATGTCCGGGCCCGTTTCGGGGCTGCCGGAATCACTGCGCACGCCCTCGCAAGCGGACAGGATCCCCGCAAAGTGATCCCCCGGACTCCCCCGCGGAAACTGGATCAACGGGCGGAATTCGAACCCGGCCTGGACCGGGTTGACCAACTCGCCTTCCAGCTCCGGGCCACGGCAGCCGCCTTCGTGGCCGGAGTGCAGACGGAAGGCTTGGTCTGCACGGAGCTGAGGGTTCTGATCATTGACGAAGCAGGAAGCCGCTCCGAACGGACGTGGGGCCACCCCCGCCACTTCACGGCCAGCGACGTCGTGGACAGGGTACGTTGGCAGCTTCAGTCACAGCCCCCTGCCCGTGCCAACGGTGGAACAGCCGACGGCGGAGCGGTCAACGGGGGCACAACCGACGGCGGAACGCACGACGGCGGCATGGCTCGCGGCGGGCTGTCGTCACCTGTCACTCGGGTCGAGTTCGTCCCCGTCCGGGTGGACTCCATCGCCCATCATGGGCGGGCGCTCTTTGGAGACGGAGCCGAGGAGCAGATCCATCATGGACTCAGCCGGATCCAAAGCATGCTGGGACATGAAGCCGTAGTAGTGCCTGCGGTCTCCGGAGGCCGGCTGCTGGCCGAGCGGCGCCGCCTGGTTCCTTGGGGAGATGCCTTGCCCGCGGGAACGGCAGCCCTGGCCACCAGACCGTGGCCCGGAAGGATTCCAGACCCGCAGCCCGCCACGGTGTTCGCTTCCCTCATCCCTGTCCTGCTTCTTGATGCGAACAAGGAAAAAGTCCGTACAGACCATCGTGGCGGATTGCTTGCACCGCCAATGTGGTTCTGTCCCACCGGAGACCCCGCACGACGGCGACTCGTAGCTCAGTGGGCAGGACCCTGGCCGCTGCGGCAGAGATGGTGGGACGCCGACCATCGCCTTGAAGCGGACCGGTTCCAGCTTGTGGACGGAAACGGAGAAGCATGGCTCCTTCTCCTGGACGAACAGAACTGGTGGGCAGAGGCCCGCTACGACTGAACACCAGGGTCGAACACCGAACTTTTAGTCAGGAAAAGACAAAATGGCTTGGAACAACCCGTCAATCCCGTGGTCGGAGTTCGAACGCACGCTCTCGGACCGGCGAGTGCCGGAGATCGGCAAGGCCAAAGGAGACGGGGGTGACAGCCCCGCCTGGTCAAGGAAACGCGGGCCTTACCGTCCGGTCCCCCTCGATCCCGCAAGGGTCGCGTCCAGGGCGGGTACCGCCGTCGTGCCTTATGCCGAACTGCACGCGCATTCGCACTACAGCTTCCTGGACGGCGCCTCCTCACCCGAGAAACTGGTTGAGGAGGCGGTCCGGCTGGGCATCCATGCCCTCGCACTGACCGATCACGACGGCTTCTACGGGATCGTGCGAATGGCGGAGGCCGCCGAAGCCTACGAGCTGAAGACAGTGTTCGGCGCTGAGCTGTCACTCGGACTCAGCAAACCCCAGCAAGGGGAAGCCGACCCCGAAGGTGACCATTTGCTCGTCCTCGCCCGCAAGGAAGAGGGCTACCACCGCTTGGCAGGGGCAATGACGTCCGCGCATCTGGCTGCCGATGCCGAGAAGGGCCACCCCATCTACGACCTCGATGCGCTGGCGCATTCCCTGAGGGACCACTGCCTGGTGCTGACCGGGTGCCGCAAAGGCTCAGTCCGGAGAGCCCTTCTTAGCGACGGCGAGCAAGCCGCTGCCTTTGAGGTGGAGGGTTTGATCGAGAGATTCGGACGGGAAAATGTGGTGGTGGAGCTCTTCGATCACGGGAATCCCCTCGACAGCAGCCACAACGACGCCCTCGTCCGCATTGCCGACCGGGCGGGCATACCTTTCATCGCCAGCAACGCCGTACATTATGCGTCCCCGGAGGGATACCCGCTGGCAACGGCCATGGCGGCGGTCCGGGCACGCCGCAGCCTGGAGGAACTTGACGGGTGGCTGCCCGCAAGCAGCGGCGCCCATCTGCGGAGCGGTTCCGAGATGGCGGCGCGGTTCGCCCGCTACCCCGGCGCGGTCGAACGGACTGTCGGGATCGCCGACGAGCTTGCGTTCCAGTTACGGGCCGCCCGCCCGAGGCTCCCCAAACTTGATGTTCCTGCAGGGCACAGCCTTATCACCTGGCTCCGGCAACTTGTTGAAGAAGGCGTCAGGGACAAATACCCGGATGCCGACGAACGGGTCCATAGCCGGATCGAACAGGAACTCGCAGTGATCGAGGCGAAGAACTTCCCCGGCTATTTCCTGATTGTTCACGACATCGTGCAGTTTGCCCGTTCCCGCGGCATCCTCTGCCAAGGCCGGGGTTCCGCGGCGAACTCGGCCGTCTGCTACGCGCTGGGGATCACCGCCGTCGACAGTATCTTCTACAACCTTCCGTTTGAGCGTTTCCTCTCCAGCCTCCGCGAGGAAGAACCGGATATCGACGTCGATTTCGACTCGGACCGCAGGGAAGAAGTCATCCAATACGTCTACCGCAAGTACGGACGGTTCAACGCGGCCCAGGTAGCGAATGTCATCAGTTACAGGCCGAAGAACGCCGTCAGGGACATAGCCAAGGCGCTCGGCTACAGCCAGGGCCAGCAGGACGCCTGGTCCAAGCGGCTCGACCACTGGGGAGACCTCAGCGATGGCAAGACCAATAACATCCCGGCCCCGGTCCTGGACCTTGCAGATCAAATACTGGGCTTCCCCCGGCACCTGGGCATCCACTCCGGCGGCATGGTCCTCACCGAACGGCCTGTTGGCGAGGTGGTGCCCATCGAGCGTGCCCGGATGGAAAACCGCACGGTCCTGCAATGGGACAAGGACGATTGCGAATGGATGGGCCTGGTCAAGTTCGACCTTCTCGGCCTGGGCATGCTCGCCGCCCTGCAGTACTCCTTTGATCTGATCGACAAGCATTTCGGGGAGCGTTGGACGATCGAGACCATCCCGCGGGAAGAACCGGCCGTCTACGACATGCTCTGCCGGGCCGACTCGATCGGGGTCTTCCAAGTGGAATCACGGGCCCAGATCAGCACGCTGCCTCGGCTGAAACCGAGGGAATTCTACGATCTGGTGGTCGAAATCGCACTGATCCGCCCAGGTCCTGTCCAAGGCGGTGCCGTCCACCCGTACATCCGACGCCGCGCACGCACGGAAAAAATCACGTATCTCCATCCATTGCTGGAGCCCGTGCTTAAGCGGACCTTGGGTGTGCCTTTGTTCCAGGAGCAGCTGATGCAGATGGCAGTTGCCGTGGGTGGCTGCACCGCCGAGGATGCGGACCTGCTCCGCCGCGCGATGGGCTCCAAACGGGGCCGGGAGAAGATCGAGTCTCTGGAGGCCAAGCTCTATGCGGGGATGGCGGCCAACGGGATCAGCAAGGATGACGCCGACGCCATCTACGCCAAGATCCAGGCCTTTGCGAACTTCGGTTTCGCGGAATCCCACTCCTTGAGCTTCGCAGTGTTGGTCTACGCGAGCTCGTGGCTGAAGCTGCACTATCCTGGCGCTTTCCTCGCGTCCCTGCTTCGGGCACAACCCATGGGCTTTTATTCCCCTCAAACCCTCGTGGCGGATGCCCGCAGGCACGGGGTCCATGTGCTGCGCCCGGATGTTCTCCGTTCCCTTGCCGAAGCAACACTTGAAGTGCTCGATGAGGCTGCGAGGACCGAAGCGGGCCAGGTGGGCGGCATGGATTCCTGCCTGGAATTCCACCAGCCGGAGATCGGCCTGTTCCAGCAGGATCGACCACCCGAGGACCACCTGCACCGGCGGGATGGCTCACACGCGGTGCGGCTGGGGCTCGACGGGGTCACGTCCATCGGGACCGAGGTGGCGAAGCGGATCATCGCCGAACGCGAAGAGCATGGCGCCTACCGGGACATGGCGGATCTGTCCCGCCGCGCGAACCTCAGCGCGGACCAGTTGGAGGCACTCGCGTCCGCCGGTGCACTCGATTCGCTGGGCATGAACCGCCGCGAAGCACTGTGGCAGGCGGGCGATGCCGCGCTCGAGCGGGAAGGACAATTGCCCGGGACCCACGTCGCCGTCCAACCGCCGCTGCTGCCCGAGCTCTCCCCCCTGGAAAATGTTGCCTACGACATGTGGGCCACAGGAATCAGTACCGATGACCACCCGATGCGCCATGCCCGCGGGGACCTGGATTCCAGAGGGGTACTGCGGGTGGACCGGCTTTCCCGGGTCGAGTCCGGCACGCGTGTTGAAGTGGCCGGGGTCGTGACCCACCGCCAACGCCCCCAGACCGCGCAAGGGATCACCTTCGTCAATCTGGAGGACGAGAGCGGCATCCTCAACGTCATCTGCAGCGTTGGCCTCTGGAAGAGGCATCGGCGCGTAGCCCGGGAATCATCCGCACTGATCGTCCGGGGTTTCCTTGAACGATCGCCGGAAGGAGTCACCAATCTCGTGGCGGACAAGCTGGAACCCTTGGTCCTGACAGTGAAGTCCAACTCCCGCGATTTCAGGTAGCCAGGAGTGCCGCACGAGCGAGTTCCCGGTCGTGTTCATCCGGGAGGGGTACGTGTTGACCTTTACTCAGGACCGTGATGCCAGAATCCGTGACGTTGTAGCCGCGCCGTCGATCCTGGTCCGGATCCAGGCCGATGGTTGCGCCGGCTGGAACCTTGATGTTCTTGTCCAGGATGGCCCGCTTGACCACCGCCCCTTCGCCGATGGTGACGTTGTCCAGGAGCACCGAGTCGATAACGCGAGCACCGCTGGAAATGAACGCATCGTTGGAGAGCACCGAATTTTCCACGAGACCGCCCGATACGATGACGCCGTTGGAGACAATTGAGTCCTGGGCCGTGCCGACGGTGCCGCCTTCCCCGCGAACCATCTTGGCCGGAGGCGATGCGCTTTGCCGTGTGTAGATCGGCCAATCGGAGTTGTAGAGATTGAACACCGGTTCCGGCGAGATCAAGTCGAGGTGTGCCTCGAAGTATGAGTCGATGGTACCGACATCGCGCCAATAGTTGCGGTCACGATCCGTGGCCCCGGGGACATCATTGCTTGAAAAATCATAGGCGAACGCTTCGCCACGGGAAACGAAATAGGGGATGATGTCACCGCCCATGTCGTGCTTCGTGTCTTGCCGCGTGGCGTCGTGCTCAAGCGCCCCCACCAAGGCATCGGCGTTGAAAACGTAATTCCCCATCGATGCCAGGAACTGGGAAGGGTCTTCAGGAAGTCCGCGCGTCGATGCTGGCTTTTCCACAAATGCTGCGATCCTCTTGGCCGTGCCGTCGCCCGCATTATCGGAACCAGCGGCCTGCTCCACCTCGATCACGCCGAACTGGTCGGCCATGGCCAGAGGTTGACGCACGCCTGCCACAGTGGCTTTTGCGCCGGAGCTGATGTGGGTGCGCACCATGTGCTCGAAATCCATCCGGTAGACGTGGTCGGCACCCACTACGACGACGATGTCAGGACGGGCGTCTTCGATGAGGTTGAGCGACTGGTAGATCGCATTGGCGCTGCCTAGGAACCAGCTCTTACTGACGCGCTGTTGAGCCGGCACCGACGCGACATAGTTGCCCAATTGTGCAGACATACGCCACGTTTCGGAAATGTGCCGGTCCAGGCTATGGGACTTGTACTGGGTCAACACCACAATCTGCCAATAGCCTGAGTTGGTTAGATTGGACAGGGCGAAGTCGATCAGCCGGTAACTCCCTGCGAACGGGACCGCTGGTTTGGCGCGATCTCCGGTCAGCGGCATGAGTCGTTTTCCCTCACCGCCGGCCAGCACAATCGCCAAGACTTTCTTCGAACCCATCGTCACTCCCTTGTGTTTGATGTTGGCTGTGGATCTACTCATCGCGCGTTGGCGATGAAGCTCAGGGTGGAACACGCCCCCGCTGCTCGAGCTGCAGCGGGGGCGCGCACACTATCAGGCGTTGGCGATCAGCCCCAGTTCGGCCTTCGAGGCCAGGGAGGGGTGCTTCGGGAAGACCCGGACGGTGTAGCCGAAGGATCCGGAGCGGTTGATCAGAATGGAACCGGTGAACAGGTGGCGCCCGTTGCCGAGATCCTCTGTTTCGGTCAGCTCGACCAGGGCGACTTCCTCCAGTTCGTCTCCGTCCTGGGCCCGGCCATATGCCACTTCAACCGACACGTCCTCGGGCGTGAGTTCGTGGAGGGCGATGTAGGCGTTGACCTGGAGGGTGTCCCCGATCTGGGGTTCTTCGGAGACGCCGATGGAATCGACGTGTTCCACGATCAGCTGCGGCCAGGCGCTGCGGACCTTGGTGGTCCAGGCCGCGAGTTCCTTCGCTTCCTTGAACGATGCCGTTCCCGCCTGCCTGCCGGCGACAGCTGCCGGGCGGTAGAGGGTGTTGACGTAGTCCTGGAGCATGCGGTCGGCCGAGACTGCCGGGCCGAGATGGGCCAGGGTGTGCTTGATCATGGACACCCAGTGCGTCGGGACGGCTTCCGGGCCGGACTGCGAGGGCCCGGCGGCGCCGGCGTCCGCGGAGACCGTGGAGCCGTAGAAGCGCGGGGCCACCTGGGTCTCCAGGAGCTCGTAGAGGGCGGCGGCTTCGATGTCGTCGCGTTCGGTCGGGGACGCGTCGTTGTTCGCGGTCGGGATCGCCCAGCCGTTCTCGCCGTCGTACATCTCATCCCACCAGCCATCCAGCACCGAGAGGTTCAGGGAGCCGTTGATGGCCGCTTTCATGCCGGAGGTCCCGCAGGCCTCCAGGGGCCGGAGCGGGTTGTTCAGCCACACGTCGCAGCCCGGGAACAGGGTGCGGGCCATGGCGATGTCGTAGTTGGGCAGGAACACGATCCGGTGCCTCACGGCGGGGTCGTCGGTGAACTTCACCAGGTCCTGGATCATTTTCTTGCCGG
>NZ_JBFRGF010000040.1:0-47467 GCF_052115205.1 Arthrobacter sp. 2RAF6
GACACCCTGTTCTGGCTGACGTGCAGACGTGCAGCCAGTTCGACCTGAATCAGTCGGATGTTCCACTGAGCTCCTGAAGCCGGTAAGCCCGGACCTCATCGAGCAGGTGCTTCTTGTGGGCGTCCACAGCAACCCGGTCAACAGGCCGCTTGGCCAARAGCTCCTCYAAWGATTTCRCCACCACGACCATTCCTTTCAACATACCGTTTCGGAGCCAGCCCGAACCGCGAGCTCAGGCCTCCTCAATGCGCTTCAGCAACCCAGCATCGTGGCGCAGCACGAAGTCCAGGCCAGCACTGACATCGGGACCGAGGCCGTGACGATGAGGGTCCAGCGCGGGCCCTCGACTGACACCGTCCGGTTTTGAGGTGTGCGCCTCATCAGCCACCTGATCCTCCCGACGGACGCTGTCTTCTGAAAGAGGCCGGTTCATATCCATGCCCGATAGTACCAACGCATGATGCAACGTACTTCGTTGTCGGACAAGTTCGACAGGCCATTGCTGACACCATTCGGTGTCATAATGGAATGGTGAAGGAGGACATTTGACGAACTTGGCCAGCATGGACACGCCCGCGGCAGCCGGTGCGATCATCCGCGCGCGGCGCCAGGAACGCGGTCTTTCACAACAGTCGCTCGCGGAGGCGAGCAGTGTTTCACGGAAGTTCATCGTTGACCTCGAAGCCGGTCACGAACGGGCCGAACTCGGCAAGACTATGGCCGTCCTCCACACCCTTGGACTGTCACTGACCGCCTCCGACCTTATGCCCCGCGGCAGCGACTACGACCCGGCACGGCGGGACTACGCCGAAACCTTCGCCCAGCTGGTCAGCTCACGGGACTTCGAGTTCGCCATCAAGATGCTCGCCGACTACGCCACCGCATCCCTCAAAGCCGGACGGCCGCTGCTCCAGCGCAGCCCCCGACTCAAGGAACCGCACTGGTCCGCGGCCCTGGCAGGGATCACCAATTACACCGCACACCGCCTCGGGCAACCCGCCCCGTCCTGGACCAAACGCGTCAAAGCCCTCAACGAGGCGTGGATGCCGGCCGAGTCCTACCGGAGCGTCAGGGAACCGATGAAGAAACTCACCGTGTCGGAAACACCCGCCGAACTCGCCGCCCTCAACGTCTTCATCCGCGAACGCAGCCTGGCCACCGCATGAGCGGCGGAGAACTCACCGCTGATCAAATCCGCGCCCTCCTCCACGAACTCGGCCGGCGCCTGCAGGCCCAAGGTGTCCATGGCGACATCAAACTCGTCGGCGGCGCCGCGCTCATTCTTCAAGGAATCGGCAACCGCCCCACCGCCGACATCGACGCCAGTTACGCGGACCCCGCCGCGGTCAACACCATCGTCACGGAAATGGCAGCTGATTACGATCTTGCGCCTGATTGGCTGAACTCCAACGCAGCAGCCTTCATCCCCGACAACGCCACCTGGGTCGAACTGGAACAACTCGACGGGCTGACCATCCAGACCGCGGACACCGAAACGCTCCTGGCGATGAAAATTGCCGCCGAGCGCGACAAGGACACCCTCGACATCGCCCGCCTCCTCCGCAGGCTCAACATCACCAACGCCGACGACGCCGTCGACAAGACCTTCGATCTCTTGTCCGGCCATCTCTGTTTGATGGGATCTCTGTCCCGCGCAATTCCTATGTGGCGTAAGCGGGTGGGACGTCATATCCCGTGGCCAATGGGAGGAGCTTTGGTGCGGGGTGCGGGCTGTCGGATAGCCAGTCGTTGCTGATCTCGGTGGCCTTGGCGGCGTGCAGCACGAGGTGGGCAGCGAGAGCGGTTTCGCCGATAGTCTCGGTGTGCTCGAGCAGCGGCAGCAGATGTGCGGAGGTGACGTTGCTGAGCTCACCGACGCGATCGCCTTCGAGCCGGACTTCGACAAGTGCACGCTCGGCACCGTTCTTGAGCGTGCGGATCGCCTTGTGAAGGCTGACAAGCAGGAGACCGACCCCTTCCGGTGGCACGTGGGTGAAAAGGATGTCGAAATGGTTCTCCTCTTTGAGGACTTGAATCGCCGATCCCCACGGGACAAGAGTGGTCACGCCCGACGGGGCCTCGTTGAGTGGCGCTATCAGCTCCGGCTCAGGCAAGGCGATGGTGACCCGGGCTTGGAGCCGGTCGCCGCCGTCGTACGCCCAAATGCGGGCCGTCGTGACCGCAGTGAACCCGCTGGCAATGATTCTCCTGATGGGTTGCGCGTAGCGGATCGCGTCTTCACGACTGAGATAGCCCAGGACCTGGTTCCGCCAACGGACGCTGATGGCGTTCATGTCATACGGGTTATCCGGCTCTGCCACGAGTTCGACCTGGACGCCTTCAGCTTCACTGTCGCTCCGTAGAGCGGTCGGCGCCTTACTGGCGCGGAGCGCGGCTTTGATCGCCTTACTGTACGCGTGCTCGCCCACGACTTCGATATTCGGCCATTCCGAACGGCCGAGCGACACGCGGTACAGCCCCAGGTTTGAGGAAACGGGCCGGGTGACCGGCGACATCGGTGCCTGCCCCTCAAATGCGCCTTGTTTTGGCGCGGCGTGATTCGCCGGTGCCTCGATCGGGACAGCAGGAACCGCGCTTCCTTGAACGGCGCTGACCGGACTCCCCGCCCAGGTCGCGTCCTCCCACGCCTGCCGGCCACGGCGCCGCTTCCGCAACAGGAACATCAGCCCGACGATCCCCGCGGCCAGCAGGAATCCTGCGGGCGAGGATACCGTCACCATCAGCACCAGCAACCCGAACAAAGTCCACTGCGCATACGTCCCGGCCTTCTCCAGCCCCGGAACGCCGCGCCCACCGGCGTTCAGCTTGGCCGGGCTCTGACCGACGCACTCCAGGACCCGTGCGGCCTGTCCCAAGGTCAGGTGCATCAGGCTCGGGCGCTTGCCCGTTGCGCGTGCCACGGCCGCGCGAACGAAGTTCCGCTGGAACTTCGACGCCGCGGCCGTCTCATCGGCAGCGAGGAGGTCCCGCCACGTCTCGTCGCTGATGATCTGACGCGCAATCTGACCTGACTTGGCTCATTTGCTTAGTGCGTGAATTTTTGGTGGTTGATGGCCTCGAGGATGGTTTGCTGTTCGGCGGGGATGTCGGGGGCGAAGGTCTGGGTGGTGCCGTTGATCGCGATGGTCGCTGAGCGTAGGGGCCGGAGTTGTTTGATGACGTTGGCCACCGCGAGCCCTGTCCTGTTCTAGACGGTTCGGGAGAGGGCCAGCGCGGTGAACACGATGGTCAGGTGTGCTTCGATCGCGTCGCGGGTGCGGTGGAACATGGGTCTGGCGCGCAGGTCTGTCTTGCTCATCCGGAAGGACTGCTCGACGTGCCACAGCTCGTG
The DNA here is from genome assembly GCF_052115205.1 of Arthrobacter sp. 2RAF6. NCBI lineage: Bacteria > Bacillati > Actinomycetota > Actinomycetes > Micrococcales > Micrococcaceae > Arthrobacter > Arthrobacter sp. 2RAF6. The sequence goes on from NZ_JBFRGF010000040.1 coordinate 3,353, forward strand.
GTACGAGCCGATCACCTCTCCTGCGGCCATGACCGTCGCGGGGATGTTCGTCACGTAGCCCTTGAGGCCTGCGAGCTGCCTTGCGCGTGTCAGTGACCCCTCATCGAGGCTGGGTTTCCCGCCGGTGGTCTTGACGAAGCGCGGGGTCCGGGCCGCCTTCTGTCCCTCGATGACCTCCCGGGCCCGGTTCTCCTGGGCCGTGAGGGTCATGGCGTCGCGGACGGCTCTCTTGCGGGAGTAAGCCCACACGGCCCGCCATGAGCCCGGGTGCGTGGCGGGATCCCAGACGGGTTCTGCGCGCAGGTCCGGGTTGTTCTCGTTCCGGTGTCCGGTCCTGGGAGTGATGGTGTCGATCAGCTGCCCGTCGGTGAACGCGTCGCCGTGCCAGCGGAAGTGCGAGGCCAGGTCGTTCGGGGCCTTGGTCATCCGGGAGCCGACGATGAACCGCAGGCCCGCCTCGTCCAGCTCGCGCAGGTTGGACGCCGAGAGCATGCCCGCGTCGGCGACGACGACCATGTCGGTTAGGCCGTGGCGGGCCTGGAACTGCTTGATGATCGGGATGATGGTCGCAGTCGTCGGGTAGCCCCGGCCCGTTACCGGGCCGGGGCCCCCTCAGAACCGGACGTGCGACTTTCATCGCATCCGGCTCAAGCAAGTCCCTGCGGGCGTCGAGGGTAGCGAGGCGCTGGTTCTGGTGTGTCGCGTGGCAGGTGGCGCCTTCGCCGCTGATCCCAGTAGAGGGTCAGGGCCGGGTCGTCCGGAGACGCGTCGGCCTTGACCATCTGGTGGCGGCGGATAGGCGTCCACGACAGTTTCCGCAGGTAGGCGCCGGTCTCCCGGTCGCCGAAGATCCAGCGGTCTTGTCTGGTCGGATTGAACCGCCCGAAGTAGCGGTCCACGATCCACTGGCCGGTCTTCGTGTTGTGTTGGCGTCTGCCCCACTTGAACATCGTCCACCACAGGGTGGAATCGATGTCCATGAAGACCTTCTTGGACACAACCGTCCGGTAGTAGCCCGCCCACCCCCGCAGGATCGGGTTGAGCCTGCTGATCACGGTCAAGGCGTTCGCGCCATGAAGGCCGCGCACCTCCGCGCGCAGCCGGGTGCGGAACCGCTTGACCGCGGCCTTCGACGGCTTGATCAGCAGTTTTCCCGGGCTGCGGTAATGGCGGACGTTGAACCCGAGGAAGTCGAACCCCTCGGACAAGTGCACGATCCGCGTCTTGTCCTCGTTGAACGACAGCCCCCGGGGCGCCAGCCACGCGGCGAGGCGTTCCTTGACCTGCTCGGCCTCTTGCCGTGAATGGCAGAGCGCCACGAGGTCGTCGGCGTACCTGATCACCACCGGTGTCCCGGGCATCGACCAACCGCGCGTCGAGCGCCAGGGCTTGTATCGAACTCCAGCAGCGGTCTCCATCCCGTGCAGGGCGACGTTCATCAGCAGCGGGCTGATGACCCCGCCTTGCGGCGTGCCCTCGCTGGTCGGGGCGTACTGCCGGTCCTCGATCACTCCGGCCCTCAACCACCGGGCCACCTGCTCCTCGGCAGGGAACCCGTGCAGGTGGTCGAGCAGCCGATCATGGTCGATCCGGTCGAACGCCGCAGTCAGGTCCGCGTCGAGGACCCACGCCCGAGTCGGGCTCTTGCCCTTGCAGACAGTGAAGATCGCCTCGATCGCGTCATGACATCCCCGGCCGGGCCGGAAGCCGTAGCTTCGCGGCTCGAACCGGGCCTCCCACTCGGGCTCCAGTGCGTTGAGCACCACGGCCTGGGACGCACGGTCGGCGATCACGGGGATGCCGAGCGGGCGCCGCTTGCCGTTCGCCTTCGGGATGTAGATCCGGCGGACCGGCAGGGCCGGTGGCCTGTGGCCGCGCTGTTGGACCCATCGGGCAAGATCTGCCCGTTCTGGTCCCGACAATGCGGTCAGGCCGTCGATCCCCGCGGTCCTCCGCCCCTGATTGACCTGCGCAACCCGGCGCGTCGCGACCAGCGCGTTCGCCCGGGACCGCAGCATCAACCGTTGCAGACTCCTCACCTTGCGGTGGTCGCCTGCCCTTGACGCCGTGAAGATGCGCTGCCGCAGTCGCCGTACCTCCGCCTCGGCGCGGGTCCAGTCGATCTGGTCCCAGTCCTCGGGAAAGTCCCGCGGTCCGTTCGCCGCCATTGTGGCGGCGTCCAACGTCCCCGCGGATGCTGACGTCACGATCATCGTCTCCTTCACGAACTCACCTGACCCGCGTGGGCTCCCTCTCGGGCCGAGCACACAGCTCGTATCCGGCCGGTTCGACGCCACCACGGCCTGGAGGCGGCCGTCGCTGGTGGAGTCCTTCCCGTCGCCTTTCGGCGCACCGGCATTCGCTTCTCGGGTCATCCTGTTCCCGGCTGGGAATTGCGCCTTCCTCACGGTCGGCCTACCAGCCAGTGGCTGGACCCAGACGGGGTTTCCACGTTCCACATGCGTAAGACACGGACGGAGTGGGCGCCCTCTATACCCCGGGGACGATGGTGCTCACCCGGCCGCTTGCCAATCAGCGGCCGGCATCCGCCGCATTCCAACGGCTCGTCCCTGACCTCGGCCCGGTACTGCATCCCTCCACCCGGACCTTCAACATGACGAGGCATCTACCAAGGGTTCACGCGTGTTCGCCCGCCCGTCCTTCTCCTCACCCGTGGCCCTCGGAAGGAACGAGGACCCTTCGGCTTGAACCTTGGGCTCCGCACCCCGCAGTTACCCACGACGCACGCCAAGGAGGAGACCGGCCACCGAGCACGAACCGGGAATCACGTCACCATCAGGTCCTCCATCACCGTGATCCACTTACAACATGCGACCTCGTGTCGCACTCGGCCTTGTTTCCTTCGAAGCAGCCGATCTCCAACGGGAACCCGGCCCGGTCGACCAGTAGGCCGACGACGATCTGCGGGTCGACGCGGCGTTCCTTGGAATACCCGACCTTGCGCAGCTCGTCTTCCTTCTCCGCCTCGAAGTACAGCGTCGTGACGTCATAGAGCACCAAGGAGACATCCCCGCTGGTGCTGGCGTGCTGGAAGCACCAGCTCGCGATCCGGTCACGGTACTTGCCCGCAGCGGCCCGGCCGAGAGTGCGTTTCATCGTCGCGTAACTGGCCGGGGACCGGCCCAGGTCACGCAGGACCCTGCCGGCATCAAGCAGCGATGTGGGTTCGACGACCCGGGCGATCACTAGGTCCCGGAACACCTCGTCGCCGAGCCCATCGAATCCCTACGCCGTGAATACCCCGTCCAACGCGCCGAAAAGGATCCGTGAGTCCGTGCCCACCACGCGTCCGGGACCGTCACGCCCCAGAGGTGCCACCGTGCCCGCAATGTCGAACAATTCCGGTCCGCCGGCAGGCACCACCAGGGGCTTCACCGGAGGCTTGGGCTCGACGCCGAGCTCGAGGACGCCCTGGGCAGGGTTCTCCAGCAACTCGCGGGCCCGCTGGAGCAGCACGCCGAGCTCGGCTTCCGTATGCGCCGAGCCGACGTGCTCCACGATCCGCTGACGACCGCGCACATACTCGGCGATCTGCACCGCCGTCGCCCCGGAAGCTGTCCGAACCCGCCTGATGAACACCACACCGGAGACACTAGAACAAATCCTGTTAGTGCGTGAAAAAGCACCAATCCGAACACATCACCGCAGGTCACAGCCCCGGCCGACCCCGATGCCGCGACCCGTGAGCCAAGTCAGGTCAGATCCTTCTCCCCCGACGCTCTCCATTCGTATTGGCCCCAGCGATAGAGCTTGGAATCCAGCAGGTAGACAACGTTCCCGATGGCAACCGCGTGGTCCACGTCAGCGTCCTGGTGCCCGGGGAACTGCAGCCCGTCGTACACAGCGGTCCCGGGGATCCGCAGCAGAAGTTCCAACAGAAGCGCCGTGCTGTCCTTTCCCGTGCTCCCGCCTCAACTCTGCCCTGACGAAACTTTCCGGCCGCAGCCAGGACACGGCCCCGGGAACCAAAGATGCGGCCACGATTGGCCTCCTGGATCGCCTCCTCCCGGGTCTCCCGCACCGCGCCGGCCCACGCCGCGCCGATCGCGATGAGCAGCGCCGCTCCCACCAGCAGGACGCACAGCGTCACTGGCGCGATCCGGTACAAGCTCACGTTCACAAGGACCGCTGACCAGTAAACCACCGGCATGGCCAGCACCACAGCTACCACGACCAACAAGAGCAGGAGCACGGACCTCCGAGCGGCCCGCCGCGTCGCAGCCAGGTACTGCGGCGTCGGATAAGTCCTCGGACAGTACGGTTTCACGGCACTAGTCCACCTCAACGTTCACCGCCCCGGGATGCAATCCGAGCTACCATTGTCCGATCCGTAGAAATGATCATGAATAGACGGCAAGGCCATCATTGGGGAGCCACGTAAGTGAGAAGACTTTGGGTCGAACGAACGCAATGGGCAGTTGGAAACGGCTTCTTTCACAGCGGTTCTGTGTCCACTCCAGACAGTTCTATCAACTACGTTTATGACTGCGGAGCACTTGACTTCAAAGTGAACCAAGCGGCCCTGACTCGCGAGATAGGCGAATATGCTTCCCGAACTGATCGGGTCCATTTGGTTTTCCTTTCCCACTTCGACTTCGACCATGTCTCCGGCGTACCTACTCTCGCTGGTCAACTCGAGATCGATGAATTCATAATTCCCATGATTCCCCCGAAATACCGATTACTAAGTCTCGCTCGACAAATCAGCAATGGCACCTTCAACTCCGATGACCCGACAGCGTCAGAATTCTATTTGGCTTTCATAATCGATCCCCGACAAACGCTCGCTGACCTTGGTCAAAACATTGCCGTGCGCGTCGTGGAGCCGACGATAGAAATACTGAACGGCAACGGCCCAGCCGCACCACCGGAACTGATCTCACCCAGGGAACTTCCGAATGCCAACACAGGACCGCTTTCGCTCGTAACCACACGTGACGGAATTGTTGTCGACTGCGGCGGAGAGGTCGTGTGGGAATGGCGCCACCTCATCTCAGGTGAAGCGAAACAGGCTGTGGGCCAGTTCGTCGCGGCCCTCGTAAGCTCTGGTGCCATCTCCCGCACTGAGAACCTAGACGATATTGCTGTCATCAAGGACCTTGTTCTAAAGAAATCCAGCCTTCTCGCGGATGTCTACAAGATAGCCATCAAGAAAGTAAAGAAGTCGTTTACGCGCAACGCGACCTCGCTTATGTTGTATTCTGGACCACCACTAGCTGCCACTTTCCGCGCATACAGATCAAGCGCGGCTAAATTTGAACGCACAGAGGTCGGCGCCTGGAAACCGCGTCCGGGATGGCTGGGACTTGGGGATGCTGACCTCAGAGCTGCAAAAAGGATTAAGTTTGTAAATGACGGATTTCGAGAGCGAAAACCATCGGTTGGCACGTTCGCGCCTTCGCACCACGGGTCCCATCTTGACTGGAGCGCGCAATTGCTTGACGACTTCTGCTCCGGCAATGATCACGCTCCCACGATCGTCTTCGGAGCATCTGGGGCATATGGCCACCCACGCCACGAAGTTCTAATGGAGCTGAATGAGCTCGGTTGCAATACCATAGTCGTCGGTCTCGAGGAGAAATCCCGCTGGACAGAGTCACTGGTGGTTTTCGTCCAGCCGTGAAGTTTAGCGCTTCGAGGATACGTAACCGCCCCCAACCAACAGAGAGTCAGGTCGGTTGTCTCTGAACTGTTGGGGGAAGGCAACCAGATCCATGCCGGATCCGCCGCACAATGCTAAATTCCATTGCGCCGTTTTACTTCTCCGCAAAATCCCACCCGGGGTACTTCGCGTCGTGGCGCACTCAGCGCAAGTTGGAGCCCGTCCACCTGGTCGGGTCCGGAGCGCCCTTGATCGCCCGACTCGTGCCGCCTTGGGTCAATTCGGCTCTTCGAGGGTCATGGATCGTTGATTTCCTGCGGTTCTTGGTGCGGGGTTGGTGCGGCACGGAACGGACCGCAGCGCATTCGCCCCCTGCCCCAAAGGAGACACCAGACGGGCGCGCGCTTGGAGGAAAAAGGTGCGGGGCTTATTCGAGTGCTTCTATGGCCGCAAGAAAATCCTCATAGCTGATAACCCGGACACCCATACTCAATGGCGCAGCTGCTTTCGTGTTTGGGTTGCCGCCGCGAGGAGCCACAAGGGCCGAAGTGGTTGAGGTGACGGAACCTGCTACGCGGAGTCCGACTCCTTGGGCCAATGCTTTCCACTCGGCACGGGACTTCTCGGGGCTCGAGCCGGTGAAGCAAACGGCGTCGCCACCCTTCAGTACGAAGTCGGAAGGCGGCAGGACCGGCGTCCATCTGTTCCGCTTCCAATCCTCGATGAGTTCGCGGTCAATGGTGATGGCATTGGCCGCTTCGATGTAGTCCCCCAGGCGAACGTTTATGGGGGCGCTGTCGTCCCACATCTCGGTCCATCCGCTGATTGCCCGGTCTGTAGGTAAGCCGGTGGCGGGCCACGGCAGCATTGCGTTGAGGACCTCTTGTTCAACCCAGAAGGCAGCACCCCAGTGCGGTACTTCGATGAGCTCAACCAGCTGTCCACCGGCATGCCGGTGCCTGTCCAGGCGCGAATCATTGCCGCTATTAGTAATGCCGACCTTAAATGCGTGCCAACCCGAAAAATGGAAGAGATACACGCGGTGAGGGCTCGATGGATCCGCGGCACCATCACACACATAGCAGGGAACGGCACCCCTGTTGAGGCGACGCATGGAAATCCGCCTAGGTGTATCACAGCGCGCGCACCGGGCAGCTTGGACAGTGTCCGTTCCTGCCTCGGGTTCGGCGACGGACATGCCATGGGACGAAAACCCGACGACGACATCCGAGGCGCAGATGCCCTTGTTGCGGTTGTTACAAATTGGGCAAAGGCACCAGTGACCAGCTAGCTCTGCGGCCAAACGGCCGGGCAGCTCCACGTGCTCATAGCCGCAATTACGACACTTGATGGCAATGGGGTCCATGCCGTCGTTGTGTTCTGCGGTATCGAACAATAGGTCATGGTGGAGCACTCCGAGGGTCGCCCGAATGCGCGCCCTCGGCCACCACCATCTCCTCGCCGATACTCTCACTGCCGTGTCTGTGGCGAGCAGTTCCCGGTCTGCCTCGCTGAGTCCAGTCGGCGCCTTCAGTGCCGCAATCACGGCCTGGTCCAGTTCTGTCTTTGCCCTGGCTCGGTTTTGCTCTCCCCAATCGCGCCAGTGGCACACTCTGCACACCGGTCCGTACGGCCGCTGATCGAGCACGTACTCGAATCTGTAGGGCAGCCGGGATTTGCAGGCGATGCACTCTGTACGGCGATAGGACTTGCGGTCAACGAAAGGCTCGAGGGGGATCAGACCGCCGACACGAAAAAGCTGGTCGATGCAGTCCAAACACCAGGAAGGTCTGCTGGTGGTCCTAAATGCCGCAATCTTGCCACAGCCTTCAGCGGAACAGACCTGTGTAACTGTCCTTGCCATAATTCTGTCCCCCAAATGAATTTATGTAGTGGCACCCTACCCTGCGGTAACTGCAGCTCCCAGCCAGTATCTCGATCCCAAGATGGTGTGCGCCGTTATTCAAAAGGGCGACCGCGAGGGAAGCAGCTCAGTCTCGTCTACCACAAGAATTCGCAGGCCAGACTGCCGCATTGGAGGTCGTGACTTGCACGCATTTCATGGTTCTTGTCCCTTTCTGTCCGCTGGTCATGAGTTCGCCAGAGCTTCCGCTGCACGCTTCGCGATTGCGATGACGCGCTCGACAATCTCCCGATCGTCGAGCACGTCTTGGTAGCGAACTTGCCGACCGGCGTAGGCCAGTACCAAAGCCCAGAACTCGCGTTCACTAGTCCGGCACTCACTGATCCAGTCAAGAACGCTACGGAACCAAAGTTCGCAAGGGTGACCCCGCCCGAAGTCTCCTGTCGCGAAGCTCAATTCGATCTCAGAGACGCCAGGCCAAGCTGCACCACGGATCGGCGAAGCTGGATGGACCAGAGTCGAGATGAGCATAGTGATTGGATCTAGCGCGCCGGCCGCAAAGGCTTCGCTATCGAAATCAATGAGTACTGCCTGTCCGTTGTCGATCAGGACGTTCCCTGGGTGAAGATCTCCATGGCGAGGGCCCACTTGAGTGGTGACCGCGAGACTTCCGGCAGGCACAGGAATCCCGTAGGTGGCAAGAAGCTCTGATAGGCGCGCCCAGTCGATCAAAGGTGCGCAGAGATCCGCCACGGTGAGCGTCCTTCGCAGTGCTGCCACTCCGTGCAGGGCGTCCCAAACTGGCCTAACAAGTTCTACAGCTTCGGCGGGTCGCGCGGCGATGATATCCATCAGCGCGTACGGTGCTTCCCCGGCGACCTGCAGGACGTTGATGTAGCCTCCGGCCATTAACCCCGACAGCGTCCGCACGGTAGCAGTAGTGTTTGCGCGCGGTAGGAGTTCGGGAAGGCCGCCAGACGAACCCGGAGACTTAACCCGCTTAGCTACAACTGTGGCAACACGGCCTTCGGAACGGTTGATCTCACACCGCCAGACGCTCGCCTCAGTCAAGCCGCCACCAAGGGAGGCAACTGCGATAGAAACTCCACGGTAGTCAAAGGCGAGTCGACGGAGGACTCTCTTGTCTAGTTCGTCTAATGGGTCGCTCCCCGGTGGCGTGATGATCTCGATGTCGTCAAGTGATTGCAGTAGCTGACGGAACCGTACGACGTGCTCCTTGAACTCCAAGGACTGGTCCTTCTCGAGGACCGTGACTCGGTCGATGGGTTGGCCGTCCTGCGCTGGAAGCTGCCCACCTCCTTGCAACGACTCCTGGATGTGGCGGATGGTCGCAAAGCCGGTGAAAACGATGAGCCTGGCATCCGGGTGGTTCGAGCGGACCTCCTTGAGGAGTTCATCGCCAAACTCGTCGGTCGCAGGCTCACCCGCCTTCACCGGGAGTCGGCGGTCCAGTACGAACAGGTCTATCAAGTCTGTAGATGTGCGGAGGTAGTCGCGCGCGGGAGCAATCGAGTTGAAGCTCCGGACACTGAAGCCGGCCGACTCAAGTATGTCTTCGGAAATTTCGGCCTGCTGAGGATCGTCCTCGATGAGCACTGCGACCGGGCTAGCCATGAGGGCGTGGTCCGCTCAGGGAGAAGGACGCCGTTCCGCTGACACCGTCGAGAGTGATAGAAAGATTGAGTCGGGCTGCCACAGTCTTGATCAACAACAGCCCTTGGCCTTGGTGCGCCATCTTGGATGAACTCCCCACGTCGACGACGTCCGCGAGGGCGAACCGGTCGCCCTTAAACGGATTGGTAACTCTAACCCAATAGCTTTGGTCCGTGAAACCCCAAGTAACCTGGGCGGCCGGTTCTCCGGTCGCCTCTATCGAGGCGTCGATCGCATTCTGGAAGACGTTTGAAAGCAGCATTGAAAACAGTCCTTCGTCTGTTTCAATGTCGATGCTGGCTACGTCTGCTGAGGGTTTGACTGTGGGCGTGGTGCGGGTGTCTGGCCAGTTCTCCAACAAGATGTGCGGGAGGCTCAGACGGTGGAGGTTAAGTTCCTCCTTGGATTTGATAATCGCGACCAGCCCGTCGATTCGACGCTGAAGCTTACGAACGGCATCGTTGGTCTTGCTGGTTCCAAAGGACTCGATCTCGCTGTCGGCTGCAAGTCTTATCCATCCCACTGCCGGCGACAGTTCGTGCCTCACCAGAGCGGCGACGTCGAAGTGCTCCGGCTCGGTTGCATTGCTACTTGCTGGCGCATCAGTTGCCTGCAAGACTGCAGAAGAGCCTCCGCGCAACGTTTCGGTCAGTCTCTGCCGTGATTCCAAGACCTGAAGCAGTAAACGGCGAACCTGCGGAACTGTCTCGGTCTGGAGAGCATTCATGAGCGCTCGGGTGGTGATCGCCTCCGGATGCTGGACGAGCCAGCCCGCGGCCCTTGCGCGACTGCTTGGAGCCGTCGACCCAAGGCCCTGGAGTTCGTCCGGCGTTTCGGCTGTCATCCCAGACCGCCATGCTCGGTATAAAAGGCCGAACGGTGGGCGAACGCCTCACGCCCGCCCTCCATCAGCCGCGTGATCTTATCGACGACGACGTCTGAACCAATCGCCCCGCTGACGTCAACCCTTCCTACTTTGCCATCACTGCCTAGAACGACCACGTTGTTAGCGGAGCCGAGCACCGGGATATTGGCGTTGTGCGTGGCGACAATCGTTTGGGCGCCAACTTGTCGGCGTGCGTTAAGGCCGCTTACGACATTCGCGACCAAGAAGGCGTTGTCCAAGTGATCTTCAGGCTGGTCAAGAATCAGAGTGCGTTTTTGTTCGGACAGAATGATTGGCAAGGTGACGGCGCACTTCTGACCAGTTGAGAGCGCATCAACGCTCTTGTCAACTGAACCATCCCGCAGACGGAAGTCAACACTATCTGTCAGGCGAATGCTGCCCAAGCCTTGAAGAAGTTTCCGCTCATTCAGGTTCTCAATCAGCCGCTGCGCTCGATCCTCAGCGAGGCCGGTTACGGCTGCGAGCCCCGTAGCATCCCCGCCTTCGACCATCTCCAAGAGCTGCCTAGGCAGAACACGGTCCGCCACAGCATCAATCATCGTCACGCGGGTGTTACTCCCACGGAGCGAGTCTTGCAGGAACTTTCGGAAGTCGCTTGCATCTGCCAGGTGGTCTACTACCACCACAACGTTGTTAGCGATCTGCGCGGTTGTCGAGCGCGCAACAGCGGCCCTCGTGTTGTAAAGTGCCTCTTCCGCTTGCTCGACGACATCAAGTATCCGCCCCCGGCGCTCCAAGAGACCTACATACCGGGACTCCAGATCGCGGATGGCGGCGTCGTTCTCATCGAGTGCACGGAGCGCGGTGTCAACATTCCTTAGCTGCGCGGTGATCTGACCGAGCCCAGCCTCCGCTTCTTCGAGTTCTTCTCTGATCGGCGCTGCGGCTTCGCGAGCACTTATGTTCCGCTCTCTGGTTTCTGCCTCAGCGGTGTCGAGATTCGCTCGGGCCGCAAGGAGAGCCGCAATAACACTTTCCGACAGGCCCACGGCCTCGCCGAGCGCGTCATGTACTGCTGGCACTTGCGCCAAGGACGCTGCACGCTCTGACGTAACAACCAGCCGGTCCAACGCTCGTTGGTGGGAGACCAGCAACTCGTTGACCTCGCCGCGAACCGCTTCGATGCGCTCTAGGTCCTGTCCACTTGAGATAACTCTCTCCTCCGCCTGTCGGAGAAGATCGCGTTGCTCGGAAAGCTGGGCAGTGCTTCCCCCGAGTAGAGCAGTTTCCTGCGACAGAAACAGGTTCCGGTCTGCGGCGAGCCGATCACGCTTCTTCGCCTCTTCCCGGCGTTGGTCCAACTCTGCTCGCACATCGAAAGCCTCGCCGGTTAAAACTTCGATCTCGCCGAAGTCAGGAAGCTCATTGACCGCGCCAGTACGCAGGTCCAGGAGGTTGAGCCGGCTGGGCGCGTCGGATGCGATCTCCTCAAGCTCGTTCTGCCCCAGCACAAGAACCGATTTAGAGAGGTCGAGTCGCTGACCTCCACCCTTCGCATCAACCACTAGATGACGGCCACCGTCGTCAGACTCCACGTCAACGATGACCTCGCCCGTACCAAGCACGGCATCAAGGAACGCTTGTCGGCTGCGGACAGCCCCGACGCTCTGCTCGGCGTGCTGCGCGCCCACGGCGTGGCGAAGTAGTTCCAAGAACGTGGTCTTGCCCGCCCCTCTGGGTCCGATGACAACATTCAGACCTTGATCCAGCGATACGTCCAGCCCATTAAGGAAGCCGCCGGTCACCCGGATGCGTGAAATCCACATATTTAGCCTTCCTCTTAGCCCGAACTAAACGAGCCCGCGCGCTTGCAGCTGGCCCGCTGACCAACACTACCGGCCAGCCACAGCCAGAGCCCGATTACGGCACGCGGGTGGCTCAAGTCAACAGAGCGAAAATGTTGATCTGCGGCGGGATCTACATCACGAGCGGCTGCAACCACAAGTGGCAGCAACGCGACATCACAAACCTCAGCCAGAGTGGCACACCAGGTTGCTGACTCCTATCCTGTGCCAATGCCCTCGCGACCCTACAGATGTCACCGCGGCGCTGTAGGCAGCAACACCTTCCAGGTCGCCGGATGGCAACGGAACGTGCCCCACCCCTGGCTGCGGCCTCTTCAAACGCACGGATACCGCTCGGCCCTATCAACCAACCCCGCGCCGAGCGTCCCTAAGCAGTCGAGTAACTAGCTGCGTCTGTTCGGACTCCGCAACTCCAAGGACGTCGTCATGCCGTAGCCTCCGGATTGGACGTCGCGCGGCGGTGTAGTTCACCCGCGCTGCGGCCCACGATCCGTGATCATGCAACAAGCAGTGGCTGCGCGGAGGGATCTTCAGCGAATGGAATGATCTGCTGCCAGACTGCCAGATGTCAACTGTCCGTTTAGTTCCCGCTCTGGCACTCCGGGTAGTCTCTCTCGATGAAGCGATTTATGGACCTGCTGGAACGATGGGGCATCCACCTCATCACGGGGCATCCCAGTTGTCATCGTGGTGTGGCTGACCCTTAGACCGGAATCCACCGGCGATGATGGATCCTGGCCTGATCCGCCGGGAATTCTCCGCACTCCGCACGGCGGTAAACAAGGCACGCGCCCATCGGACGGATAGGCTGGCTCCTCGCCATCACGGTCGCAGCCCTATTGATCCTGTCCAACCTTTTGCGCCATTTCTGAAACCCTGGCCAAAGGGAGTACCAGCGTCGGGTTCCGCAGCCAAGGTCTACGGCACCCTATGCCGCCTGTGGGTTTTGCCCGGCGTTGGGCACATAGTGCTAACGGACAGGGGCGACTATTTATACCCGACGGCCGCGCTGCCTTGGTAGGCATCCTTCATTGAGCAGTGCAGTCGCTCCCCCACCGGGACCAAGGCCGGGGCCGCCGCGGCAGGTGCCACCGGCGCTGCAGGAACGGGAACCTGCGCCCCATGCTTCGCGGGTACTCCCACAGCCCCTGGTGGTTGTTAGCTCAACTCTTCCGCCCGGAATATCTCTCGACCTGAAACGTGTCGCCAGATCACGTGGTCGAGTCTGCTCGGCTGGGTCGGATACAGCTCGGCGACTTTTTTGATTAACTCTGCCGTCTTCATGGACGTGAGTCTCTTCCCTACAGGACCGGCGTGTTCTTCTACGAAACGGATCACCATGCGGTCAGGCTTGACGGACTGGAAACCGGCCAGGATGAGCAAGTAGTTGAACGTGACACCCGAGGACTGGCTTGGCAGACGCAGCCAAGCTTCTTTCACTCGACTCAAGCCCTCATCCGTGGAGTGCTCAGCTTGCAGATCGGCCCTGGTGGTGATATTAAGCGCCTTGAGCGCCTCAGCGGCCTGACGAACCACTTCAGCCTTTAGCAAGGCCTTCGCCCCGGTGTGTGCGGGCTTGTGGTTATTGACCAGAACTGCCCAACCTCTGCTATCGCCGACTTCCTCGAAGGTACGCAGCAGCTCACCAGTACCGTCTTGATCAGCGTCTGCACCCTGGCTGCGCCGGTAAGCCCGGTACTCGTTGACGACATTTATGACGCTCCGGTAATGCGATCCAGTTGAGAATATTGAATCGATAATGGCAAGAGCCAGGCTGTGGGGATAGCCATCTGCCTTTATCCAATTAGCTTCATCACCAAAAATGGTGCGGCACACGTCAGTCAGTTTGGTCGCTTCTGCGGCGAGCTCGTTCGTCATAGCCGGACTGTAACAAGGTTTCACGATAATAGCGGTAGTAACTCGTTGATGTTTACCCTGCAACCTAAACTGAGCCATGATCAAACTAGCGCTGGGCGCCTCACCTGACCGCCCCCGAGCCGTTCTTCGCGACGCTGCCCGCGAAATCGAAAACGTCCGAGGAAGCACCCAAGCCGAGTATGCCATCGGCTTATACAACGCGTACTTTGCGTGGGCCAGCCATCAGGTTCGTCTCATGTCTGGTCTCCTACCTGACGAAGAAATCGACCGGTTGATAACGACCAGGCGATACTGGACGCTTCTTTCGCTTGAGCCGAGTGCCGTTACCGAGCGCACACTGAGGCTTCTCGTAGATGGCGAGATCAGTCAGAGAATTGAGTACCTCAAAGCTGTCCAGGAAGGGATTACGGCAGATCTGGCGCGTTGGGACAGCGGGGCCGCTGTTGCTGTCGTGCTCGATACCGGGTCTGGTTGAGGCATCACGAAAATATAGCTGAAGTTGATTGGAATACTGTCTTGAACATTCGTCCCGACGTTCCTCTCGTGATTACGGTTCCAACGAAGGTTATCGACGAGCTCGACGGCCACAAACGCAACAGACAGCAGGTAGCCAAGGGACAGCTATCGATCCGCAACCGCGCTGGTAAGGCTCTTAGGTTTCTCGAACTTCAATTCCGAGCGTCAGGGCATCGACCCAAACTAAGTGACGGCTCCATCGCAAGTACTACTCCGTCATCAGCGCTTTACCTCGGTTTGATACCTCAAGAGATAAGCCATTCTCCCCTGCCTGATGCCGACCTAGAGATCATCGACCGGGCCCTAACCACGAGTCCCTACGCCAAAAGCGTTCACGTTGTGACAACGGACTACGGGATGGTGTTCCGGGCCAGACAATCTGGGCTCGATGTGACGAGGGTAGACGACTTCGAAGAGGCACTGGAGAAACGTACTGACGGCGAGTAGCCAACCGTGGGCTGGGGCGTGTATGTCGACGGCTCAACGTGAGGCGCAATAGGCTTGACGCCTCATCGGGGAACAGAACCCCGCACGGGGCCGTCGAGGAAACTTTCGCTCAACGGAGTCCGCACGATGGCCGGACTAGTGCAGTGGATGATGGCCGGCAAAGACTTTGGCCACCTTGTCGACAGTAACGCCAAACGAAGAGGGCGTATGTCGAGTTCCATGTGAGACTAGCTGCCCGAAATGCAGCACGCCGCTAACCCAGACAATTGAAAAAGTCAAGTTTTGTCAACACTCAGGGGCCAAATAGCCTCCTGACCTGCGAAAACACTGTGCCCGAGGTGGGACTCGAACCGGGTTCCGGGCCCCGGAAACACTGGGAAGTTCTGAAAACATGCCGAGTACGGCCCGATCCGGCCGATGTACTGCCCGGTCCGACGGGCAGAGTGTGCACATTGTGCACAGGCCGTTCTTGAGGGGGTTCGGACCGGGCTAGCGAGGCACCAAATGCTTCAAAATCACGGCGGCGGAATCCCTCAATTCAACTTTCCCTGCCGCGACCCCCATAACGAGGTCGAAACCCTCATCAGTATTGAAGTCATGACGGTAGCCGTTAATCCACAGCAACAACACCATGAGCGCCCACGCCGTACGCTTGTTGCCGTCAATCAGCGGATGGAACCGAGCGACCGACTCCAACAGTGCGGCCGCCTTCACCGCCAAGTCCGGATACGCCTCGGACCCCATCACAGTTGTCTCGGGCCGAGCCAAGGCCGAAGCCAGCAAGCCAACGTCACGGATATGGAAGCCATACCGGTCGACAACCTGGAGTGCGTCTTCAATGTCCAGGTAGGCGGTCACGCGTCCTCAAGGCGGGTAAGCAATTCGGCATCGTGGCTCATCACAAAGTCCAGCCCCTCGCTGATTTCGCGGCGGCGGGCATGGCGCTGCAGAACCAGTTCCGCCCCTTGCAGCAAAAGCGCGGACTTGGACGTGTGCTCCTCGGCGGCAAGCTTCTCCAGCCGGCGATCGAGGTCTTCCGGAACACGCAGATTCATAGCCATGGACCAATGGTACCAAAGCGGTACCGCAGCGTGGGCGATCCTTCGTGCAGACCAGGCTTCTGATCGTTAGGCTGAGCACCAAATGGTAAGTGGAGCGTTGATCGTGGTCTTGATGTAAGTTTCGACCGAGGCGAGCAGGTCGGCTTGTTGTTGGCTCAGCTGCGAAGCGCTCAGTCCAGGTTGGACGATGACGATTTCCATCCGACGGCGGTGGACGTGCGCTTTTGCCTGAAGGCGGAGCAGCCCGGCGGCGTCACCGACTTCAAATGGGCTTGTGCCGGTCCGCTGATGCTTTAGTTGGGCGCGCCGTGCGAGTTGCTTGAAAAATGGCCCAAGGTCGCTGCGCCGCCAGGCTACCGACTTCTCAGCCTGGCCGCAGACCTCGTAGAGGTCGGCTACTCGTGCACCAGGCGTAGGGCCGCTTGAATACTTGCAATGAATCAGACGCACGAGAAGTCCTTCGTCGTCCAGCCTCATCGCCACAACGTCTGCCATCTCCCCCGGGCCATCGTCATCAATGACTACATCCCAGCTTGCGGCCTCGTCGAGGAGGTCACGAATTACGCGGTGTTGAATTGAGTTGTCGAGCTTCTTGTCAGTTTGCGATTCAACCCTGATGTCCGTTCCTGCCCAATCAACAACAGTGAGGTTTCCGGGGTCGTACGGAGCGCGGTTCCACTTCGGCCGGTATAGAAGCCCGCCTTCGATCATGCGGTCGTCATTCAGAAGAAAAACCAAGCCATTCTGGTTTAGCCAAGTGCTGAGCGGTAGCTCCGAACGCTGTCGAGTCACCTGGATCTCTTCGGTTCCGGCGCACGAGTACGATATGGCCCCCTCGGGGCTGACGGTGGCCACGTATGCAACGTTCCAAGCACGGTTTGAAATGGTGAACTTGAAAAGACCTGCGGAGCTCGATGTGTCGGGGATAAGGTCGCAGTAGACGGCCTCGACGGTCTTATCGGCATATCTGAGTCGCATCGTTTCGGCGTTTTGAGCGTGTAGCTCCCATGGCCATTCGACCCCTAGCAGCACGCCTTCCGGACGGCCTTTCAATTGTTCAGGAAGGATGAAGTTGCCAATGATGTGCTCTATGGTGACCATCTCGTCCAAGAGCTTCGTGCCAATGGCATCGCACCAATCGCACCACTGTTTCAGACTTGTGGCAGTGGAGTGGGACCAAATCCGGCCCTTTTGAGAGGCGCTGATGTTGACGCGCTCGCCTTCTCGGAAGCCCGAACCGGAGATGTTCGTCTGGGTCTTCGTCCCGGCCTCAGCCGCGGTAAAACTCTCGGTGACATCGGAACCGACGTGCATTGAGAATCGCCGGAATTGGCTGCGGGCATCCAGGACGCCGACGTTCGTTGGTACAAGGCGCTGAATATCTCCCATGACACGGTAAACTTGGGTGCCGTTGAAGCGCACCGCGCCGGAACCGAGCACAGCCTCTGCCAATTCCTCAAAGAGTCCGTCGTTAGCAGAGTTGTTGATGTAGAGAAGCTTCCGCGCGCTGTCAAAGTACAGCACATACAGCTCGTAGCCGACCTCGTCGAGTGTCTTAAGGTCGCCCCATCGAACCGGGGTTCGGCGTTCGACTACGCACCAAGCGACGCCGGCCTGCGCGTTAAGCCCGATTGGTTTCGTGAGCAGTGAGTGCTCGCCAAAGTATTTCGAGATTGCATCTGTGTGCCACTGAGGTGACGGCGCTCGGTAGACGACGGCGCTCATTTTTGGCAGCAAAGATCGGAGCGCGACCTCTTCTGGGACGCTGCCGAAGCCGGCTTCAAAGTCACTGATTTGCTGTTGCTCGTCGACGGCTGCCTCGGAGATGTCCCGGAGGATGAAGTTCCAGTCTGCGTCCTCGGCATACAGGCTCCTGAGGCGTGGATCTGGCTCGAGCTCTGTTCGGGCTACGAACATCGCAGCGTCACCGAATTCGTCCCCGGACGACGTCCGGGCGAACCGTCCGATGAACTGGAGCGTCACGCCCAGGCTCTTATGCGGATCATGGACTGCTGCGATCTTCAAGGCTGGCAGGTCAAAACCCTCGCCGAGCATGTCGACGCAGACCACCACTTGGGAGGATCGATCCATCAACGCCCCAACGGCGGCCTTCCGCGCCGTTGCGCTCAGCTTGCTGTGGATGACCACCGGACTGAATTCAGGAGCTGCTTCTTTGTAGATCATCAGGATCGCTTTGGCCCGAGGAATGCTTCTGACTCTTGCCATGAGTACATGGTCTTTTCCTGCTTCAAGATCAGCGCGCAAGCGCGCGACGGCCTCCCGTGCGAGAGCCGCATCAGGAATCTCGAAGTCGACGACCGACTTAAAGTCAATCTGTGAGAAGTATCCCTGAGTCTGTGCTTCGCGGAGCGGAAACGAGTAGATGACGCGGCCTTGCAGATGCAGGCCATCTTCACGAAACGGCGTCGCCGTAAATTGCACCACTGGCTTGTTCGCGAAAGCTGCACGAATATCAGCCCAGGTTGAGGCCGCCACGTGGTGGGCTTCATCGACAAACAGATGACTGAACTGGGACAAGAATGCCGCCCTCGCTTCAGATGTGGACGCTTGGATAGCGGCCGGAGTGCCGATAACGACGTTGCAAGCCTGCGCAAACGCCGTCGCGCCCTCTTCGGAGGAGAATCCATGACCGACCCGGCCAACAACCGGACGGAGCGCGGTAGCAGCCACGATGCCGAACTCCTGTAGGATCCCGAGGCGGTCGAACTTTCCCGCAATCTGTTCTCTCAGTGCATCGGACGGCACAATTACAAGCAAACGCCCGGGCCTTGCTGCGACCAACAGACCAAGCATGGTTTCGGTCTTTCCAGTCCCCGTTGGCATGACGACGGTCGCAGGTTCAGCGCGCTTGGTCGTCCAGTATCCCAGTACAGCGTGAATTGCACCCAGCTGAGGCGACCGAAGCCCAACCTCGTTTTCAGCAGGCTCTTCGAGTCGAAGTGCTCCGCGGTAACTATCCAGGACTTCGCTTGGAGCCCGACTTTGTAGCGAGCCGGAATTGCTCCACACGGCGCCTCGCACGCGGTCGCCGATCTTCGTTCCTACGGGCAGTTTGAGCCAAGGACCGTCGATGGAGATCGATTGGTCTGCGGGCGACGCCGGCCAGATCCCGTATCGGTTGGACACTTGCATCCCACCGTCGATGCCTGACACAGTCGAAAACCCACCAGCCGGGACCATGAGCTGACGGGTGACGTTCGCGTCGACCCCGATCGGCCGCGACCACAGGTCGCCACACCGCCACATTTTCGCGTCTTCGTTTTCAAGTTCCCCCATAGAGCAAAGACTACCGACAGGAAGGCCTCCGGCCTCGAAAGTGCAAACCAGCCCAGTTCCGCGTCGTCGCCGCAGAGGCAACGTTCTTTAATGATGTCGGGGAAGCATCTGGGTTCTGGCTTGGGCGACGCCTGTCGGCCAGCGTGCGACCAGTGAACCCTTCAACCAGGGTTTGCTCGCATACTCGCCAACTTTACGCCGTGCTACAGATGCGCGAATTGGATCAAGCTAATCGCAGGCAAGGCCGCGTAGGTTCAGAAGGAGACGGGGTCGAGGCAGCGGCAGACCAGGCCAGCCTGGGCGGGGGATTTAAGGACGGCCGCAGGTTCGGGCTTAACTTGCATATCGATTGGTTCACGGAAAAAGGTACCTTGGGGCGAGTCCCCCGAGTGGGAAGCAGTGACTCCTCTCGGCCGCGAGATCAAGAATCGCGTCACTGGCAACGACAGACCGGTTAACCGAGGCTAAGGGAAGCAGAGTCCTTTGGTTTAGCCGGAGAACGCCCGCAATGACGCAGCAATCACCGCATTTATCCACGTGGGCGAGGGACTCAGCTCTCGCGTGCCTTTTGCTGAATTGATTTCGTCAATCCGTGCAACAGTTCCGCCGCATCCCGCAAGAGCTCCGGCGAGAACGCCCCCACCCTCCCGTGGAACACTCGATTACGCAGTTGACGCATCGAGTCCAATTCCCTATATTCCTCCGGCGAAATCAGTCCTCGCTCTCGAAGCCGCCGAAATAGTGTCGGCAAAGCTGCCAACCTTTCATCTTCGACCTCGGCAATATCCTTCAGTAGAGTTTCGAAGAGCACCCACGCAGTGACGAACTCCCCGAGGGCCAGCTTCTCCGGTGAGCCGGCTTTCAAATTTTCAGCAGTAGTACGGCGCCGATTTGACGGATGGCGGGAAGCCGCCATTGCGCTCAAGTACGCCTTGTAGCGCGATTCATCACCGGAGAGCATGAGATCCGCGAGTTGAGCAGCGACGGGCCGTCCCTCGAAATCTCTCTCCAGTAGATCGAGGTACTTTGTCACTGAGGAGGCGGTCGCCGAACTTTGCTCAGCTAGGTAGTCGAAGAGCACGTCTATCCGACCCAAAGTCGCATCGGTAAGGTCAGTACCCAGCGCCGATAGGCGCGTCCGGAGAAACTCAGCTAGTTCGTAGTGGTTTCGAAACGGTGTCTCAGCGACAGCTAGTCTCGCATCTCCAGCCTGCTGAAGTTGCTCGAGGGCAATCTCGCCAGCTAGCACCAGACCGTTGAGCTGGTCAAGAAGCGCGTACTCCGAAGACGAAAGCTCGCCTTCCAGCGGCTTGTACACCAAGTCATGCTCGACCTCAGACCACGCGTGCATAAGTACAGACGCCACTTGGACTTCAACGAGGGCCGACGCGTAGCGCTCTTGGCCTGCGCTTAAACGCGACTCCGGGATGTTGACCCGGAAGTGTCGAGCACCGTAACCGGAAAATCGCTGCCGGTGGGCCGAAGCGGCCGGCACTGTCTGCGCGCCGCCACCGCTAGCCATGTCAGGCTCAGGTGCGCGAGCCGTCCTATCATCTGAGTCTCTCTTAGAGGGGAAATGCTTGTCCTTCTGCACATCAAGCGTCGTTCGAATGACCTGCTCCACTTCATCCATTTGCCCAGGGAAGTAGAGCGCCACGCGCACGCCAGCGCGGTCAACGATATCTGGGCCGATCTCCGCAACGGACTTATACGGCCTCTCGCGGTCACGCGCATGCAACTTTTCAATAAGTCGATCAACGGACTTGGCCCGACTCGTCACTATGGCGCGCAGGCCCGAGCTGGCAAGTTCCGTCTCCAGCAGGCCACGAGCCGTGCGGGCCGATGCCTCCCAAAAGTCGAACTGCCGTTCGTATTCACTTACGAAGTCGTCAATGACTCCCAAACTTACCCCCAAAGAAGCGACCGTATTGATGAGAAGTCTACGGATCGACACAGCAAGCTCCACAAATCTAAACGGGCGAAGTTGCGAGTTTTCATGTCTCATGTTGGGATCACGTCAGCGCTCCTCAGCCGTCCAGCCGACGGACCCCATCGGGAATCCTCGCCACGCCGAGCGGTGATCAGCACCGGTCGGACTGTCCGTGGAGGGACGCTTGATCCGCGCGCTCCTACTTCACCGAGCCAGGTTGCATATCAGCAAAAGCAACTATTCTGCGGGATCGTCTCTGTAGTAGTGCTCCTTCAGCGACTTCAACTCGGGCACCACGTGCTGAGTCCAAGCGGATTACGCCAGAACCGCGCCCGTCAGCCTTCGTCCTTTGCGACAGCATAGAGGTGGTCGGGGTTCCAGACCTGCTTGGCGATGTCGCGATACAGGTTGCCTCGCTCGATCACATCAACGGCTTTGAACTGCGGATGAGCCTTGAACGAGAGCCCACTGGACTTGACGAAGGATACAAAGCCGGGGTTTTCTCGTAGCTCAACGGCCTGAAGCTGGCCGCCAGAAGGTTTTGACCAAAGTAGTGCGGCAGCTTCTTCTCGAAGGGGTCGTCGTTGTAGCTCGCGTTGAACTGTTTCGGAAGGAGCAGCAGGTCTCCGATGCGGTTGCGGTGCCTGGCAAAGTCTGCTTCATAGCTCCCCCGAAAAACTCCCCGATCGGGCCCCATCCGACGCCGGTATACCAAACCCGAAACCGAAGACGGCCCAGTCCGACGTGTTATGTCTCTGGACATTGGTGACAGTTCCGCATCAGGACATCGGTGACGCTTCCGGGGTTCGTGGTGGTGACACTTCTGCCGTTCTGATGGGTGGATGAGTGGAGTTGAGCCTGTTGATCCTCGTGTCCGTTTAGCGATCTCGCAGTGGCCGGATGATCCGCGGCGTGGTGCCGTGACATCGTTCTGTGCCGAGCATGGCATCTCCCGTAAGGCGTTTTACGTGTTGTTGGGCCGGGCCCGGGCCGAGGGCCCTGCCGCGGCGTTGGAACCGCGGTCCCGCCGGCCGCGCACGAGCCCGTCCAGGATCGGTGAGGAGGCCAAGGAGCAGGCACCGCGGGTGCGGGCGGCGTTGGAGCGCTCGGGACTGGACCACGGACCGATCAGCGTGTTCGAGAGGATGAAGTCCATGGGCCTGGAGCCGGTGCCCTCGGTCGCGTCGCTGGCCAGGATCTTCCGTCAGAGCGGTGTCGCGAGGCTGGAGCCGCGGAAGAAGCCCCGGGCCGCGTATCGCCGGTTCGTTTACCCCGCCCCGAACTGTCTGTGGCAGCTGGACGGGACCGAGTACGTCCTCACCGGTGGCCGTAAATGCGTGATCTTCCAGCTCATCGATGACCATTCCCGTTTCGCGGTCGCCTCCCACGTCGCCGCCGGGGAAACATCCGAGGCTGCGATCGCGGTGGTGAAGAAGGGCATCACCGCGCACGGTGTGCCGCGGAAACTGCTCACGGACAACGGGGCCGCGTTGAACCCTTCACGGCGAGGCCATCAGGGCCAGCTCCTCACCTAAGTCACCTCCCTGGGGATCGAAGCGATCACCGGGAAACCGTACAAACCGACCACGCAGGGATAGAACGAACGCTTCCATCAGACCCTGTTCCGGTTCCTGGACAAACAACCCCTCGCCGCGACCCTTGAACAGCTCCAAGAGCAGGTCGACGCGTTCGATAAGCTCTACAACACCGAACGCCCGCACCAGGGCCTGCCCGGGCGGATCACCCCGCGGCAAGCATGGGACGCCACACCGGCCGCCGAGCCACCACACCCCAAACCCGCTACGGCCCCCACCCGGGACGGCACCCGCGGCATCGGACAGGCCACCCGCACCGCCTACCCCAACGGCAGAGTCACGATCAACAGCGTGGTCTACATGATCGGCAGACCCTACGCCCGGCAGGCCATCCACGCGCTCTGGGACCCCCGAGACAATCCAGTTCTTCGATGACCAGGGCATCACCTCCTACCCCTACCCGCCGGCCGGGACCAAAACAGTCGGAAACGGCAAGCCCCCCGGACGCACCGTGAAACAACCCGCAACCGTCACCAATGTCCTGATACAAGAAATGTCACCGATGTCCTGACACAGAACTGTCACCCATGTCCCGAGACATCACACGGCCCAGTCCGACGGGCAAGGTGTGCACATTGTGCACACCTTGCCTCTTTTGTGCCGTGCAGCGGCGCCGGAAGGTGGCCGAGGACCACGAGCCCGGCCGGCGCCGATCGCGGTAGGAAATGCCGGTGCGAACTTCGCCGGCATCTGGGCTTCGTACGACCCACCAGGCAACCATACCGATCTCCCCGTTCGCCGCTGACCTTTGTCGCCGTTCATTGCACATCCGCCGCCGCGCTGCATGACCGGCCTTCGCAGGACCGCGCCCCGTCTCGGGTGGCAGTCCGATATGCTTCGAACCCGCCGAAGATGCCACAATACGACCGTTGTTCAGTCGGGGTGTCTTCTGATGAGCCTGTCATGTGAATTCCTAGAGGAGCATGCGGTGAGATTAATCAATTACTCATGGCGTTCAACACTGCTCGCAGGACTTCCAAACGCTGTTGAACTTCGACGCTGGGTATTTTCCTGCGTTGTTGCATTGTTTCTAGGGTCGCTATCTCTTCACGCACGGCGTCATAATCCGCAAGATCGTCATGTGTGGCTATTCTGGCGGCCTTCTTCGTGAAACCCTGCCGAATCGCCGGTGGGAGTATGGGAACCTCTCCAAGGTCGGGTTTCTCGTAATAGGGCTGACTTGTCAGTGTTCGTAGCAGGTCTTCGAAACTGTCAAGGTTATCCACGTCTATTTTGAAGTAGGTGAACCGCGCCATGTCCTCAGGAATGCAACGAGGACTCTGGTCGCCAAGCACTACCAGTTTCAGCTTCTTCTGGAGCTCGGACTGATTCTTGATGAACAGACCCCTGAGCGTGTCGGCCTCTACAGCCGCTCCTGCTCCAACATGAGGCGAGTTAGTTCCAGACCAACGCTGCGCCCATTCCTCCGTAATCGCCACCAGGACATAGTCAGCTTCTCGAACGGCATTTTGTCCGAATCGAGTCCAGTCGGCTCCGTCTTCGTGGCTGTGGAACAGGTCTATGTCTGCATCTATCCCCATGCTTCTGAGAGCAGTTGTAAACTCCATCACCAACTGCTCCCAGTCCTTCTCCTGCTGAGAGGACCAGTCCTCGCCACGGTGAGCCCAGCTAACGAGAACCTTCAACGGTACATCCGGTAGCTCTGCCTCTTTTGAAGGGATATCACTCTTGCTCACATCCTGAGTCACCAAGGGTGTTGATGGTCCCGTTATCTTCTTGGGATTCGCGTCGGCTATCTGCTGGGTGGCGGCCAGTAATGCCTTGAAAGTTTCCTTACCGTCCATAGAGATGCTTAGCCATGCTCGCGAAGATTGCGTCAATCTGATCTGCGGAAGCAGAGGAGTCGATATGGACTTGGAGGTCCACGTGAAGGCTCGGTCCCGACTGCTGTTGCGGGGCAGGGTGGGATTGGCCGTTAGCTTGGGGCCGCACCGGCGCAAATGGCTCCGTTGGTATATCAGCTTTCTCTGTAAGATTCTCTGGGTCGCTCTTCGCGGGTGCAGCTGGCTTGGTTGTCTGCTTGGCTGTTGCGCGAGGAGTCCGAGGTTTCACGTCTTCAGGGAGTGGCTCCTTGGCGACTAGGTGCAGGTAGAACTTTGCAACCACGTTCGCACTGGCCTGGCCTGACTTTGAGTGACGCATGAACCAGTTGGCAACGGCTGCAGGGTCGGCATCCCCGGAGGAGAAGATCTCCCGGACTTCCAAGGGATATAGCGACTCAAGAATCGTGTCGCACACTTTGGGGTAGGTCTCTTCAAATCGGAAGTCTTGGGCAAGGTCGGTGGGCACGCCGTTCTGGTCAATGAGGCCGACGTTCCGCATCTGCGGAAGGATATTCTTTGCAGTCTTCTCGGTAATGGAGAGGATGGAAGACAAATAGGTCAGAGTGACCTTGCTGGGCACTTGCTTGAAGAAGACTCTTCGCAATGACGTCCACACTGACGGCGACATGTACGGATAAGAAGTTTTTTGTTCGACGGCCTCTGCAGTCACTAGCACCCCTCAATTCGTACAACGCTCAAGTACAGCGGGGTGCCGCAGTTGATCACGCGATACTGCTATCCGTAGCTAAAGGTGTCCCCCGACGGTCACCTGAATATAGGTGACAACGGATACGTTATAGGCGACTGAAGAGATTCACACAAGTAACACGCCAGCCTCGAAGCCTATTTTTTGGCAGATTCCCACAAACAGAGCAACCAGCACGCACTGCGCAAGACACTACCCGTAGAAAAGAAGCCGGCACCCCGCTAGACACACGTCATGATGCCCGGTCTGCAACGCGCCATAGACAAGCAAGCGCCGATCAAGCCAGATCCACCACAGCGTAAGCAGAAAACCGAAGACAAGGAAATCAACCCCGGCGGGTAGACAAAAACACCAAATTTCCGCACTCAGAGGCCCAAAAACCGCTCTGACCTGCGAAAACACTGTGCCCGAGGTGGGACTCGAACCGCCTTCCCGCCCGCGGAAACACAGGGAACTCCCGAAAACGTACCGAGTACGGTCCGATCCAGCACCGGTACGGCCCAGTCCGATGGACAAAGTGCGTATGTTGTACACACCCTCTTTTTGCGCGGAGACAGCAACATCCATGGAGGGAGTTTCTTCGTGTGAGCCCGGTACCTTCGACCCTGATCCAATCCCAGACAGCCCAGGCCCTGAGGATATTCATACGCCCGCCGTGAACGAAATAGCTATGCCGAATTCGGTCTCGACCGGTCGCCTTCTACAACCGAAGACTCCGAGAGTGCCCTACCCAGCTTCTGGTCCTGCGATGCGATTTGCGAGCTCTCCAACTTGAGCGAAACGCAGTAAGCCAGGGACGTGCCGCCAAAGCCCGCTAAACGAGGAACCTATAGCCGAACGACGAAGCTTCCCCGCCTGTTCGAAGGTCAAAGGTGCCACGCCCCCAACCGCTCAGATAACCTTGCGGACTGTTGCATCAAACGCAGCAATGCTTTCAAGGGCGAGCGAGGAAGCCCGTTCATCATCGCCACTCGCTATTGCCCGGAGCAGGATAGCGTTTTCTTTGATTTCCTCATATACAGGGGGGAGCTTGTCGAGAAGGAAACACCAAATGCGCGTAGCCAGATTGTCGTAGCGGACGAGTATTTCTTCTAGTCCGGAACTACCCGCTGCTCGGTAAATCAAACGATGCACGGCCATATCGTGCTGCATCAGAGAACGTTGATCCAATGCCGGATCCAGCTGTTCCAAGAATGCGGCACGCTGCGAAAGTTCGTTCCGGAGGTCCGGGGTGGCCGTTCTTGCCGCCCGTCCGGCGACGAGGGGCTCAAGGAGCATCCGGACTTCTGAAACTTCGGCCAGTTCGGCGAGGTCCACCATGGTGGCGAAGGTCCCCTTGCGGGGATAGGAAGCGACGAGATGATCGCACTCAAGCCGGGTCAGCGCTTCACGAATGGCTGTCCGGCCGACGCCGAGCGAAGCGGCAAGCTGGACCTCGTTCAACGGGTGGCCAGGCGGGATCTCGAGAGTGATTAACTTTTCGCGGAGTTCCCTGTAGGCGATTTGTCCCAAGGTGCCCGCGTTCTGGAGCGTCATGGTCCCCATGCGGTCACCAGTCATTTGCAGCCTTCTTCAGAAGATATAGGGTCAGGGGCCTATTCAGTTCGGAGACGTCAGTCTATAGGAGCTCCCGCGTGAAGCGTTGGCAGGTTGGGCCGAAGCGTCCCAGGCGAATCGAAACCGAGGCCAAAGCACCGACCGCGGTGCGCTTGGATCTCTCCGTCGCGACGCGCAAGCAATACCCCTTTCGCCCTTGGTGATCCTGTCGGTGTGAGCTGCGGCCTGAGCGCATACGTAAGCGCGGGTTTAGGACGAATCTAATATATCTATTGACGACACGCTGTTGACATGATCACATATGGGTATCTTGTGACGTGAATCGCATCCGGACGACCACGCCGCAGAAAGCGCTCAAGGAAGCGGACCTCAGGGCGGACTTGGCCAAGATGAAACGGCTCCGGTACGTCGAACCAACGGTTTTAGTAGTAATAGGGAAGGTTAAGCAATGCTCGATGTACTAATAGTCGGCGCGGGCGCGGCAGGACTGGGAACGGCCTACTACCTCCGCGACCTCAAGCTGGATGTCCACGTGCTCGAAGCGGGCCCGGATGTTGGTGGTCGGTCGCGCACCGTTTCACTGGCGGGAACCTCCGCCAACTCTGGTGCCATGTTCATCTACAGGGATACGAAAACAGAAGAAATCGCCGCCGAATTAGGGCTGGAGACGGTGCCGTTCCACCCTGATACGTACGGCATCCACGTCAACGGACGCACTGTCGTCGCAGATACCAACGAGGACCTGATTGCCAGGCTGAACCTGAGCGAATCCGAGAAAGCCGAACTCAAGGAGTTCATTGACGGCTCGCTCAAGGAGTACGCGAAAAGTACCAGCAACGGCGCTCTCCGGAACGACCTGAAGCACCTTGCCGATGAAACGGTGGCGGACCGAGTCCGCGGTCTGCAGCCGGCCGTCCGCGACATCGTGGCCACCGCGATTCGCGGCGGCGCGGTAGGTGACCCGATGCGGCTATCAGCCAAATATGCCTTACGCTACTTTGCGAGTTACCTTGCCCGGGAAAAGAACAACCGGCTGTTTGCTTTGGAGGGGATGCAGGCCATCCCCCGAGCCATCCTGGACCGTCTTCCACAGGACATTGTCCGCTTGAACACGTATGTCACGGACGTAGCGTTCATCCCCATAGAAGACGCATACAGAGTGTCCGTCCTGGGTCCTGCAGGTGAGGAAACACTCTGGGCGCGGCAGGTCGTTCTTGCCGTTCCGGCCCCAGCAGTGCCCAGGCTGGCCAAGAGCTTGCCCGCATGGAAAACGGAAGCACTGGACAAGGTGGCGACGCCCGGCAGCACCACGCTCAACATCGCGGCCGATATCGAAGGTCTTCCCCAATATCAAAACTGGTCGTTCATCACCACGGTTGGAATGCCGTTTGATGCAATCATCAATCCGGTCCCGGGCGGCACCGAATTCACTTCAAAGGCCAAGATCCTCCAACTGACCTGTTACGGGAACTCGGCCGGTTTCCAACCCGGCTTTGAACAGGATGAAGCGCGGATTGCCGAATGGGTTGAGGCCGTACTTACTGTTGCCCCGGAACTCAGGGGCAGGATTATCGGCCTACATGCCCAAACCTGGGAACACTGCTTCGCACTGCTGGATCCGGACCGTGCTGCGGCGCTTCCCGAGCTGCAGGAATCTGTGGGCTTGCTCCATTTTGCTGGCGACTACACCTCCGAGACGGCCGGCACGCACGGGGCCTACACGGAAGCAGCGCGAGTTGCATCACTCATCCGAACCTCCGTAGCCGCCGCGAATTAGTCCACCGGAACACCACGGGGGCCGGCCAGATAGGCCTGACCACATACCAATGCCCCTCAGGCCTCTTCAAGTCAGCCAAACGAGGTCTCTTACGTGTGTGACATAGACCACTACCCAAGATGTGATCACAGATCTAGACAAGCCGGGGTCTGCTGGATAAAGTGATGTAGAGCACAAGTTGTTGTGGGGAATACGACAACTTGTCCACGCACTGAGCAAACCGTCCGGGCGTGCAGAGCACGGCACCGCGCGGGACCCATCTCAGGGTTACAGGCGCCCACTACCCGAAGGAAACGAAAAATGGGCTTAAGTTTTGGTACGAAAGCTCCCCCGGTTGCGCTCTCCGGGGAGGTCGTGGTCTCCGGGCTCGGCAAGAGTTATGGCGCAAGCCGTGTGTTGTCGGATGTGAACCTGGTGATGAACGAAGGCGAAGTGGTCTCGATCATCGGGCCATCGGGGGCGGGCAAGAGCACGTTCCTGCGATGCTTGAACTATTTGGAGACGCCAACCGAGGGCACAATCGCGATCGGTGGAGCCCAGGTTGTTGCCGGTGGGAAGCTGCCGGACAAGGCCAGCCTGGACCACCTTCGCCGCGTCACCGGAATGGTCTTCCAAAGCTTCAACCTGTTCCCTCACCTCACCGTCATGGAGAACATCACCCTGCCACAGCGAAAGGTGTTGGGTGCGAGCAAGGAGCAGGCGCAGGAGGTCGCGGAAATGCTGCTCAAGCGGGTCGGCCTCCCCGAAAAGGCCAAGGCGTACCCCGCCCGCCTCTCGGGAGGGCAGCAGCAGCGGATCGCCATTGCCCGGGCCCTGGCCCTGTCGCCGAAAGTCATGCTCTTCGACGAGCCCACATCGGCCCTCGATCCCGAGATCGGCCTCGAGGTTCTCGCCGTCATGCGTGACCTCGCTGACGAGGGCATGACCATGCTCGTGGTCACCCACGAGATGCACTTCGCGCGAGACGTCTCGAATCGCATCATGGTGATGGGCAACGGCGGCGTGCTGGAGATCGGCCCGAGCGAGCAGGTGATGTCGGAGCCGCAAAACGAACGCACCCGGCAGTTCCTCAAAGCCGTGCTGGACAGGTGAGACTGCGATGATTACGCAACTCTTGCCCGCGATTGCCCAGGGCGTCGGCCTCACACTCTACGTAACGGGCGCGTCGCTCCTGTTCGGTGGCATCATCGGCTTGCTTCTCGTCGCCGCTGCGCGCTCACCGTTCGCGATCGTCCGGGGTGTCGCCACGTTTTACATCAACGTGGTCCGGGTCATCCCGCCGATCACCTGGCTGTTCCTGATCTACTTCGGCCTACCCCAATACGCGCTCCGGCTGTCTACGATCCAAGCTGCGATCATAGGGTTTTCCATCATCGCCTCGGCGTTCATGGCCGAAATCTACCGCTCTGGTCTGCTGAGCATCCCCGAGGGCCAACGCGAAGCCGCCCACGCACTCGGGCTGAGCACCGTCACCACCGTCGGACACATCATTACCCCGCAGGCGTTCCGTGTCGCGCTGCCCGCGATCGCCACATACGGCATCGGGCTTTTGAAGGACTCCGCCCTCGCGTCCACGATCGGCGTGCGTGAGATCACTTACTACGCCCAACAGAGCGCTAAGCAGACGCATCAGGGTCTGCTTTCGTTCATCATTGCCGGGGCGCTCTACATCGTGATCAGCCTCGTCGTGGCCCTCGTCTCCCGGCGGGTCGACCTCAGGCTGCGCAAGAAGATCGGAGTGGCGTGATGGACATGCTTACCCAGTGGCTTGAATGGCTGCCGAACCTCGCTCCAGGACTGCTCGTCAGCCTCCAGCTGACCGGACTCGCGTTGCTCTTTGGCTTCCCGCTCGGCCTGCTGTTCGCCGTGATGGCAGCGGCGAAACTCGCACCTCTGCAGTGGATCTCGTTCCTGTTCGTGGAGATTGGGCGGGGACTTCCGGCTCTGGTGCTGTTGTACCTGCTGTACTTCAGCCTCCCTGATGCGGGGATCACCCTGACGTCGCTGACCACAGCGATCATCGCGTTGAGTTGGAACACCGGTGCCTACGCGTCGGAGTACTTCCGCGCCGGAATCGCCTCCGTGCCACTGGGACAGAAAGAAGCGGCACTCACTTCCGGGCTCCGCGGCTGGACAGGATTCCGGATCATCATCCTGCCGCAGGCCCTTCGGATCTCCACCCCGCCACTGGCCGGACTCGCCGTCCTTGTATTCCAGGGCAGTGCACTCGCATTCGTGATCGCCGTGCCGGAACTGATGTCCAAAGGCTTCGAGATCGCATCCATCACCTTCCAATACCTCAGCGTCTACCTGCTCACGGCAGTGGTCTACGGATCCATCACCCTCGTCTTCCTCGGCCTCGTCCAGTTGCTGGAACGGCGCCTCGGCCGCCACCTGCAACGCAACTAAAACCGCTCCATCATCCGGGCAATCCGCCCACCAACCCCAGCAAAGAGAGAAAACCCATGTCACGGACTCCCCGTACACTCGCGCGCGCCCTTTCCGCCGGCACCGCCGTCGGCTTGCTCGCTATCTCCCTCACCGCCTGCGGCGGCAGCGACACCGCAAGCAGCGCATCCGGCTGCACCGCCGCGCATAAGCTCACGACTATAACCCCCGGGGAGCTCACGGTCGCAAGCTACGACTACGCGCCCGCCACGATCCTGAACGGCGACAACGTCACAGGAATGGAGGGGGACCTGATCACCGAAATCGCCAAGCTAGAATGCCTTAAAGTCACAGTGAGTACTTCAGGCGGCGCCGGAGCGGTCATCCCGTCCGTGCAGTCAAAACGCGTCGACATTGGCTCTGGAAACTGGCTGCGCACCAAGGAACGGACGAAAATCGTCTATCTGAGCACGCCCCTGTGGAGCGATCCGCAGGCGATCGTCTCGACAAAGGGCCTTACCAGCAACGACCTTGAAGGCAAAGTGGTCGGCTCGGTCGCGGGCAACCTCTGGAACGACAGTTTGCAGAAGTGGCTTGGAGACAAGTTCAAGATCTACCAGGACGACGAGTCCATCTACGCAGACCTCAAAGCGGGCCGCATCGATGCCCTCGTGGCATCCTCCGCGTCCGCCAACTACCGATTCAAAAGCGCCCCCATCGAGGGCGTCAAGGTGATCAACGTCACGCCGAATCCCCATGTCCCCCAGTTCGCTGGGGTAGGCCAGGTCATGCTGCCTTCCAGCCTCGACAACGCAACGCTCGGCAAGGCACTGGACGAGGACATCACCAAGCTCCGCCAAAACGGCACCATCAAGACGATCCTCCAGAAGTACGGGATCGACCCCAGCGTCGGCGAGCCGGGCGCACCCAGCGAGCTCTGACCGAAGCCCAGTTCTGCATCAGGGTGGCGCCGGATGTCCTATCCAGCGTCACCCTGATGGCGGTCGACGGGGCGGCAGGCACCCTAATTCGTATCAGAAGATCACCAGTTTCTAGCGTGTACGCATGAAACTCCAGCGATGAAGATCAAAATGACACTTTAATTCGCGCCGGAGGCAACTTCTCCACCCGCCGGGGCCAATCGGGACCGAGGATGCAGGTCACGGCCTGCGTCGCAAGCCAAGCAAGCAAGCAAGGGAGCTTATGCATGAGTGGAATCATCGTTGTAGGAGTTGACGGCAGCGCGACAGCCAGAAAAGCAGCAGAGGCTGCGAGGGACCTTGCCACAGCAATTGGCGCGACCCTCCACGTGGTATCAGCCTTCGACAGTGACCGTTCAGAGGTGTTCGGCATCGGCAGTAACAAATGGCTTGTGTCGGACGCCGACAAGGCCGAACACGTTGCCAGGACCGTTGCAGACACCGTGGGCGGGGACATCAAGATCACCTACTCCGCAGTATCCGGCAGGCCGGCGGATGCCCTTATCCGGGAAGCAAACCGCAAGGAAGCTCGCATTATCGTGGTGGGCAACCGCAGGATGCAGGGCATTGGGCGTGTCCTGGGCAGCGTAGCCAACAACGTGGCCCACAACGCGCCCTGCGACGTCTACATCGCCAACACTTACGACTCCGACTAGCCGTTACCGGTACACGTAAAACTCGGAAACCACTGTCGACGCCATGGGATGCGACGACGGCGTGGGGAGCAAAATCTACTCCCCCGTTTCCGCGGCAATTTCCCGTGCCCGTGCAATGGATGCAGCCGTTGCTTTGAGGAGGACCTTTTTGAAGTCCGCGGCGGACAGCTGCTCGATGGCCTTGATACTGGTCCCCTGCGGGCTGGTGAAGTATCGGAGCAGTTCCTCTGGTTTCTGTCCGGATGATTGCATGAGCGCCGCCGAGCCCAGGAACGTCTGTTCGGCGAGGACCCGCGCCTGTCCTGGTGAGAAGCCAAGTTCGATGCCTGTGGCCGTGAGCTGTTCAACGAAGAAATAGAAATACCCCGGGCCGGATCCCGAGATACTGCTCACCTCATCAAGCTGGTCATCCCCTACAACCACGACTGTGCCAACAGTACCGAAGAGATCTGAAGCAATCTCAAGGTGATCCTGCGTGCATGAATCGTTTGTCGCCACTCCCGTGACGCCGCAGCCAACTTCCCCGCCCATATTGGGAAGCGCTCGAACCACGGTGACGGAGTCCGGCAGCATCTTCTTCAACCGTGCCAGCGTGACGCCGGCAGCGACGCTTACCACCAGCGCCCCCGGCCTGAAGGACGTGGATACATCGGCGATAAGCGCCGGAACTCCCTCCGGATTAACGGCGAGGACCACCAGATCCGACTCGAAAACAGCATTCTTGTTAGCGGAAGGATCATCTTCGACCGCCGTCACAGTGACTTGCGAAAGGGATGCTAGTTCAGCTGCACGGCTGGCTGAAGAACAGGTGGCATAGATGGATCCGTTGACAGCAACTCCCGGCTTCGTCAATCCTTTCAACAATGATTTGCCGATCGCTCCCGCACCTAAAACAGCAACACCGGGAAGTTCAATGACGGAAGGTACCTCTTTTGCTGGTTCGAAGCTCGCGGAGTACGTAGACGGCATCACGGGTTCCCTTCGGAGGTGTTCGATGTTATCTGGTGAAGGCGATGGCTGAATACCGTCTTAGTCCCGTTCTTCGGGAACGTTAGAGACCTCAATAACCCGGAGCTCACCGGCTGAGTCAGGGACGCCGGGGAACTGAATGTGGGGAGGATCAACTATTGGGAGTGATGATGGTCCGGCGAAACGCATGCGAAGAAGCGCTATGGCGGAAATGAGGAACCAGGCAACATTGGTGGCAACCGATGGCCAGGCTTGGTGGAATGCCCCATTGACGATAAAGGCACACGCACCAACAAGATTTGCGATCTGGAAGACGCTGCCCGTTTTTAACCAGTTCATGGAGACAGCAAGGTATGCACTAAGTATGGCAGCGGCACCTACCCACCCGGTAAATTCCCAAAGCGGTCCCATCAGGCCCTTTCACGTGTTGTCGCTGTAATCGGCGGAACTATTTCGTTGCTGGATAAAACTCTGAACTTGCGCAGTCAGCGTCGGACGACTGTCCCGGGCCAACTTTTGTGCACAGCAGGGTAAGCCCTTCACCTGCGGTCAATTCATCAGTGCGAGTAACCCGCTGCCGCCTGGGTGAGGGTTTTGCCCGGGGAAGGACTTCGCCCCGATAGACGTTCGTCAGGGTGTTGTATCCGGCTTTGAAAAACGAGAAGACCAGGAACCGGATCAGCACGACGATGGCCGGCGCCTGCTCACCGGCCGATCCTGCCCAGGACTACCGGTGTAACGCGAAGTGTTAAGGAAGTGGTTCCGGGACACCCCAGGTGCAAGGGCGTCCCGGAACCACCGGTGCGGACGGTCAGGTCCGGTGTGTTGAGCGGACCCGTCCAGGGATGTGACTAACCCTGGCTGCGGTTGAACATGACGTGCTTGGTGCGGGAGAAGTCCTCCAGGGCGTAGCTGGAAAGATCGCGGCCATAGCCGGATCCCTTGAAGCCGCCCCAGGGCATCTCAGTAGCAATCACCAAGTGCGAATTGACCCAGACGGTGCCGAAGTCGAGCTGCCGGGGCACCGTGAGCGAGCGTGCGCTGTCCTTGGTCCACACCGACGCCGCCAACCCGTAGATGGTTTCGTTGGCGCGGGCGACGGCTTCCTCGTCCGTGCTGAAGGTCTCCACGGACACCACCGGACCGAAGATCTCCGTGCTGGCGATCACTGCACCTGCGGGCACGTTGGTGACCACGGTTGGCTCGATGAAGTACCCGGGCCCCTCAATCGCGTTGCCGCCAACCGCTATGGTCAGGCCGTCCTTGCGGACGTCCTCGAGTGCGGCCAGGACCCTCTCATAGTGGGCACCCGAGATCATCGACCCGATTTCGACGTCGGCCCCGGCACCTGGGGTGCCGACGGAGATGTCACTGACTTCCCGGACCAGGAGTTCGATGAACTTTTCGGCCACCGATTCGTGCACTAGGACGCGGCACGCCGCGCCGCATTCCTGGCCACCGTTCCAGAACCCCGCGGAACGGACACCTTTGGCAGCCGCTTCCAGGTCGGCGTCGGCGAAGACCACTACGGGTGCCTTACCGCCGAGTTCCAGGTGCACGCGCTTAACCGAGGACGCCGCGCTCGCGGCCACCTTCTGGCCACTTCCCACGCTCCCGGTGATTGCCACGAGGTCCACGTCCGGGTGTTCGGACAACCTGTTTCCCACCACCCGTCCGGGGCCGGTGACGATGTTCACGACGCCGGTGGGAACCTCGTCGGCGATGAGTTCCGCGAGCTTGAGTGTGGTCAGCGGTGTCTGCTCGGACGGCTTGAGTACCAGGGTATTGCCTGCGCCCAGGACCGGGGCGATCTTCCATGCGGCCATCAGCAGCGGGTAGTTCCAGGGCGTGATGACGCCGACAACGCCCACCGGCTCGCGGAAAATCACGGACGTGTGGTTTTCCGCGTAGTCGTCAGCACCGACGGTGCTGAAGGCCCGGGCTGCACCGGCCGAGAACCGGAAGGTGTCGATCGCACTGGAAATGTCGTCTTCGGCGACTGCATCCGGCTTGCCGGTGTTGGCAGCTTCCAGAGTTTCGAGCAGTTCCCGGTTCGACTCGATGATGTCCGCGACCCGCAGCAGGACAGCGGCACGGTCCTTTGGCGTCTTCGCTGCCCATTCCGCTTTGGCCGCGACGGCCGCTGCCACCGCGGCGTCGACATCCTCAACGGTCCCGGCAGCCACTTGGGTGAGGACCTCTTCCGTGGCCGGGTTGACGACGTCGACCGTGGCGTCCGAGGTGGAAGGAATGAAATCGCCGCCGATGAACTGTCCGAAGGGCGGGAGGGACGGGGCGGGCGTGCTGTCCGCCCGGCGAACGGTAAATGGTGCTGCTTTTGTCGTGGTCATCGCTATGCCACCGTCTGGTAGAGGGCGGACAGGGCCTGCTGGACCCGGGCCTGGTCCTCGGCGCTGAGGTTTGCGGTGGGGCGCCGCGGCGATCCTGCCCGAAGGCCCTGCAGGGTCAGACCGGTCTTGATTGCGGGAATGAACGGCACCGACAGGAGCGCGTCAATCACCGGGTAGACGCGCTTCCACTGTTCCAGGGCGCCGGCGAGGTCGCCTTCTGCTATGGCGCGGCTGACGGCCACGATCTCATTCGGGACCACGTTGGCCGTGCCGGCCATGACCCCGGCGGCGCCTTCTACCAAGGCGCTGTAGAGGTAGACGTCCCAGCCGATGAAGGTGCCGATGACATCCGAGTGGTGGTGGATCAGCTGCAGCGCCTGTTCCCAGTTGGCGCTGGAGTCCTTGATGTAGCGGATGTTGTCCACTTCCTCGGCCAGGGCCCGGACGGTGGTAGGGTCCAGGTTCACTCCGGTGACTGCCGGGATGTTGTAAAGCATGACCGGAATCTTGACGGAGTTGGCGACGTCCTTGATGTAGGTGACAGTCTCTTCCAGGGACAGCGGCTCATAGTACGGAGTGATCAGCATGAGCACGTCCGCACCGAGCTTCTCGGCTGCCTGGGAAAGGCGAATAGCCTCGGCGGTGGAGGTGGCGCCGGTGTTCGCGATGACCGGCACGCGGCCGATTGCCTGCTTGATGACGGTCTCGATGAGAAACAGCCGTTCTTCCGAGGACAGTGCACCCACCTCGCCGGTTGAGCCCGCTGCCACGACGCCGTCAACACCGGCGTCGATGGAGCGGTCGACAATGCGCCGCAGGGTGTCGACGTCGATGGTCTCATCCTGGTTGAACGGAGTGGACAGGGCGGTGAGGACACCGCGGAGGTTGTGGGACATGAGTGATTCCTTCTTGAGTTCGTGGGTAGTGCTGCTGGTCAGGGGGCTGATGTTCCCGCAGTAGAGGTCACGCGACGACAGACAGGCCAGTGTGCGGCGGTGCCTGACGGTGGGTGGCCAGCACACTCGCGGCCTCCTGCGCTGCGGAGAACCCAGTGGTAATGGAACTTTCGGTGTAGAGCGTGCCCAGGTAATCGCCGGCCAGGAAGACCCGGTTCGTTCCACGCATGAGCGTGGACTGGATCTTGGCCCGGCCAGGGAAGCAGTAGGGGGAAGCAACCTTCCAGCGGTCGGTCTTGGCTTCAACCACGCTGCCCGCGAAACCGTGGCCCAGCACCTGGTCAAGGTCGCTCAGGTGGGTGTTGATGACTTCCTCATCGCTCTTCTCCAGCAGGGCGCGGCCAAGGCTGGCCGGCGAGAAGGTCATGAAACTGCCGCCGGGCTTGCGCACGGACTCGGTCCCGCGGACGATGCTCGCCTGGTTCAGGGCAATGGCAAACGAACGCTTCGGTGCGGCAATGGCATAGATGTCATCCCACGGGCGGGCTGAGGTCTCATTCGTCAGGAAAGCAGTGCTGACGTGCGGCCCGTATTTGATCTGGTCCAGTGCGCCGCGCAGGTCCTCCGGCAGGTCCACGCCGATCTTGTGCGAAACATCTGCGGTCGTGGCCAGGACCACAGTGCGGGCCTCCACTTCCTGGTCGATGCCGCCCTGGCGGTATCGGACGACGACCGAGTCCTTTTTGTGGACCACCTCGCTGACTACAGCGCCGAGCTCGATGCGGTCGCCCAGCGCAGCCGCAATGGACTCAGTCAGCGTGGACGGGCCGCCCACGATTCCCTGACTGAGCCCCTGGCCGATCCCCAGCACCAGGCTGAAATAGCCGATGCCGGCACCCGCGGAAATCTGGCCCATGTCACCCGCCGAGCGCGTAACAGTGGTCTTGAATAGTGCGGCTGCGTCTTCGGACAAGTTCCCGATGAAATCCAGGAACGAAACGTCATTCTCGAAATCATAGATCCGCTGCTGCCGCATCGCGCCCGACTCACCGGCACGCTTCCGGACAACACCGGTGTACTTGGCCACCCCGCTGACCACCTTCAAGCCGGCCCGCAGAGTATCGACCCTGGAAGCCAGGGACATCGGAATACGGAACGGATAGGTGGCGATGTGTCCCTTCTTGATGAACTTGCCGTTCATGGACAGCGCCTGGAGAGAACCAGGGATCTGGACCGCCATCACGCCCACCTCAGTGAGCAGGGCATCCGTGGAGGACCCGGCGCCGGCAAAGACATGCCCGCCCCAGTTCAACCAGTAGTCCCCCCGGCGTTCGGACCGGATACGCCCGCCAACCCGGTTCGCGGACTCCAGAACCACCGTGTCCCAGTGCCTCAGCCGCCAGGCTGCAGAGAGCCCAGCAAGTCCGCCTCCGACGATTACTACGTCTTTCATCTTTCCCATTCCTTGCTGTTGTTCCTTGTATTAGTGCCGGAAAAGCCGCCAGCGGCAGCGCCTCCCCGGAAGTTCGTTGGCTTAGCTGAGCGCGTGATTCCTGGATGGGCGCGCTGCCTTGGCAGGGCCGCCGTCGAGCCTTGCTGCTTCGCCAAGGGTCTTGCCGCGGGTTTCCGGCGCCCAGGCGACGGACACCACCAGGCCCAGGAGGGTTATGACGCCGGCTATGATCATGGTGGTTCCGATACCCAGGGTGCTGAGCGCGAGAGGCACGAGGTAAGTGCCAACTGCGGCACCGATACGGCTCAGTGATGAAGCCAGGCCTACCGCGGAGCCGCGGACTTCCGTGGGGAACAGCTCGTTGGGGTAAACCCATTGCATGATCTGGGTGCCACCGATGAGGACCGCGTAGGCAGCGAACAGGGCCAGGATGACCCAACTGTCCGCGGTGGGGAAGATTCCCAGGGCCAGGAGGGCCAGCCCGCCCCAGAGGAAGCTGTGGATGATCAGCGGACGCCGTCCCATCCTGTTGACCAGGGCCACGGCGATGAGGCAGCCGACCAGGAACATGATGGTGATGGCAGCGGAGCCGATGTTGGCCAGTTCCCCGCCGAGGTTGAGGGCTCCAAGGATGGCGGGGCCGAAAGCATAGACCGCGAACAGCGGGACGATCGAGCAAGTCCAGAAGATGGTGATGAAGGCCATCCGCTTGCCGTAGCCGGATCTGATCAGCTCACCCACACTGACGTTTGAGCCGCTTTCCTCAGGCAGGTCAGCCAGGGTTACGTGGGGGCCATAGACCTTGGCGAGCACCTCGTTGGCTTCTTCGTAGCGGCCCTTCTTCACAAGCCAGCGGGGCGATTCGGGCGTGCCAATCCGCAAAAGGACGATGATCAGCCCCGGAATAGCCGCGCTGGCAAGCATCCAACGCCATCCGCCGTCGAGCCCCAGCAGGAACTGGCCCACGACATAGGCCACCGCCGCGCCGACGAACCACATCGTGACGAAGGCGCCCAAGAGGGGCCCCCGCCAGCGGCTCGGGGTGAACTCTGCCAGAAGTGAGGTCGCGATCGGGTAGTCGGCCCCGACGGCGAAACCGATCATCAAGCGCAGGATGATCAGCCACACGGCGTCGTTCACAAAGGCCTGAAGCACGGAGCAGACCACCAGGGCGATAAGGTCGACGGTGAAAAGGAGGTGTCGCCCGAACTTGTCCGTCAGCCACCCGCCCAGGAACGCGCCGAAGAAGATGCCGGCCAGCGCTGCGGCGCCCACCATGCCCTGCGTGGAGGCGGACAGGTTGAACTGCGGGGTGATTTGAACCATCGCGACGCCGATGATGCTCAGGATGTACCCGTCAAGGAACGGGCCGCCGGACGAAAACAGTGCCAGCCTTTTGTGGAAGGACGACAGCGGCGCGTCATCTACAACGTGGGACATGGTTTTCCTTTCACAGCAGCGTCCGCGGATAACGGCGCCCGATGGAGAATCTGTTCTATTGGTCCGGCCTGAGAGGCAGTCGGCGTTGGCAGCGTAGCCGGTTCCTGTTGAGCTTCTAGGGCCCCTCCCGCTTCAGGTTCGCGGGCCATGGAGCCGGTGTGACATAAACCACCTTATGATGTGATCACAAATCACACAAGTGGTCGAGTAAAGATTTTTCCGCGCCTCGAAGAGGCGAAGGAACGTGCACTTTCGAGACCCGGGGCTATATTTGATCTGTGGTCATATCCAAGCGCGTCGAACCCACCCTGCTGACCGATCAGGTCTTTGACATGATCCATGCGGCTATCCTCAGCGGAGACCTGCCCGCGGGCTCGCGGCTCAGGGTCAGGGACCTTGCCGAGCAGGTGGGCACCAGTGTCATGCCGGTCCGGGAAGCCATCCGGCGGCTGGAGGAAGCGGGCCTGGCCGAGCGCGAACCCCACAAAGGTGCCGTGGTCAAAAACCTGACGCTGGAGGAACTGATCCACGTCTATGACGTGCGCCGGCTGTTGGAGACCGAGGCCGCACGCCTGGGCAGCGAGCGGGTAAGTGCCGAAGACTGCGACAAGATGCAGACCGAGTACGACCTGATGCGCGAAGCCATCGCCGAACGCAGGGTCATCGCCCTGCTGGACCATGACGAGGCCCTGCTCTCCATCCTGTACAACGCTGCCGGCAACCCCGTGCTGGCGCAGATGATCCGGGCGCTCTGGCAAAAGTGCCGGGCGTACAAGATTGTCGGCGCACAAGGTTCGCTGGATGCGAGCGACGACGATTCGTTGTGGCGTTACCAGCAGGACCTGATCACAGCGGCCCGCAACAACAATCCCCCGGCGGCAGCGGCCGTGAACGAAGCCTCCCTCCTTGATGCCAGCGAGCGGATCAAGGCGCGCCTTGCGGACCAGCTCGCGTCCTAGCGCCCGTCCTCCACAGCAAAAACACCCCGGCTGCCGCATGTGTGGGTAGCCGGGGTGTTTTCATTGATTGAGGCTCAGTCCCGGGACTCCCGAAAACGTAGCCAGTACGAGCCAGTCAGGCAGTGTTAGCCAGCGGCGATCAAGTGCCACGGCGGAGACTCGAGGAGCGTCGCCGGGACGGGTACAGAGCCCTCCTGGCAACGCCCAACACGCGTCTCTTGCCTGGTCATGACGCCCTCTTTTCAGGGTGTCATGACACCGCGTAGACTTGTTGGTGGAGCGAACACCCTCTCAAAGCCAGGAGCGCACTATGTCGGCAGGCACGCCACGGCACACGATCCGCGTGAGTGATGACCTGTGGAACGAAGCCCACCGCAAAGCCCTGCGGGAAGGCACCTCCGTGTCTGAACTCATCCGCATCCGGCTCCGCGAGTACGTCGCGGCCCCGGTCGAGCACCGGCACACCATCGCCGACTCCCTCGTGTACCTGGTCCCGAACGCGTTCAACGACCTGCACGGCCCTGCCGCCGGAACCGTGGAACTCCCCCTGCATCTGGACTGGGGACCGGAGAGAAGCTACACCGTGGACGACGACGGCAGCTGTTCGGTGCTGTACCAACTCACCCTGCAGAATTCGGGATCCATCGAGGAAATCTGCCGCATCGTCCACCCGGCACGGCTGACGGCCCTGTGGCCTACCATGATCCTTCCCGCACGGTGCAGGCAGCTCTGGGAAAACACCTTCCCCCAGCTCCCCGCCACCCGCGAAGCGAAGGAACACCCGTCATGGACGACGCTCAGCGCGTAGCAGCCAAGATCGGCCTCGGCGTCCTGGCCGCCGACGGCTTCCTCCTCGCGGGCGGCCAGGCCCTGATTGAGCACGGCATCACCGAACGCCTCTCGGACGACATCGACCTCTTCGCTCTCCACCGCAGTCACACCCCGGCAACCTTCGCCGCATCGGTGCAGAAAATGACGGCCGCCCTCGAAGCCGCCGGATACGCCGTCGAGATCACCCGACAATACGAGGAGTTCGCCAGCGTCACCGTAGGACACGACCAAGAAGCCGTCGTCATCGATCTCGGACTGGACTGGTGGGAGAACTCCCCCGCCATCATCGACATCGGACCGATCCTGTCTCTGAAAGACTCCGTCGCATCCAAACTGCTCGCCGTCTACTCACGCGGATACGCCCGCGACTACCTCGACGCCTACTCCATCATCACCAGCCGCCGCTTCACCCACCAGCAACTGATCACCCTCTGCCAACGCCGGGACCCGACCCTGGACCTGCCAACCTTCGCCGCCGCCATCGCCAGACACCGGACACTCCCCACCACCGAATTC
The DNA here is from genome assembly GCF_052115205.1 of Arthrobacter sp. 2RAF6. Lineage (NCBI taxonomy): Bacteria > Bacillati > Actinomycetota > Actinomycetes > Micrococcales > Micrococcaceae > Arthrobacter > Arthrobacter sp. 2RAF6. The sequence continues at coordinate 45,273 of NZ_JBFRGF010000040.1, forward strand.
ACCAAATACGGCCTGGAACCCCGCGAACTCCCCACCCTCAGCACCACCCTCCTGGACTTCGCCCAAACAATACAAAACACCGCTACAACCCATGTAGACGCGGCCAACCCGATCTGGCCGGCAACCCCCGAACCCGGCCCCGGACTTCTCTAACCAGCCGAACACCACGCAGGTGCCGCGGCCAACAAAGGCCGGAACCTGCCGCCGGCAGTTGACAAGTCCATCACGGGCCGGTCGGCACACCCGAGCCTAAAGCGGTCGGCCCACCGAACAAACCGGTTCGGCAGGTCGGGCGGCAATCCCTTTCCGGGCCCCAAGCGCGCTAGGCCTGTCGGCACATTGCCGCCGGCGCGGTATGAATGGCACGGTCTGCCCGGCCTGGTAACTGAACGCGGCGCAGATCGGAACACGAAGTGCGATAAACGCGCAGACGCTGGAGTCAGGGCGGGGCCAACATGCTCACCGAATCTGCACGGGTCAGGATACGAAGTGTCCCGTGTGGTCCCCCATCAGGCGGGACCTTTCGTTTCCGTGGAGCGGTTCCGCGCACCGGGACAGGCTGCTCCGCCGGCGTGCGGCCCGTCAGCCACGACACGGAATCCTGCAATCGGCGCAACGTCGTTGATCGCAGCTTCAACACCCTCATGCATCGGCGGCCACCGGTCACCTCGTACGCCGTTAGCCCTCTTGGTCGTTGGCCGACATATCGCCGACGCCAGGCGTGCCATCGGCGAGAGCATAGCGTTGGAGCACCGCTCCCTTCGGTGAGGCCACAACCGGCTCGATAAGTCTGAGGTTCGTCGGAACCACCCCGTCGGCGAAGACCTTCTTTCCACCGCCGAGGAGGATCGGATACACCCAGAGCGCGAGCCGGTCGAAGAGCCGCTCGGCGAACAGGGTCTGCACGAAGTCGAGGCTGCCGATGACGTGGATGTTCGCGTGACGGTCACGTAGTTCGCGCACGGCGGCGACGATATCAGGACCGAGCAGTGTGGAGTCGGCCCACTCGAGCGTCGGCGTCTGGCGCGAGACCACGTATTTCGGGAGGCGGTGTGAACAGCCGGGCGATGTCCCCGTCCGCGTGCGGCCAGTATGCGGCGAAAATGTCGTAGGTCCGGCGCCCCAGCAGCATCGCATCCATCCCTGCCATCCCGGAGTTGACCTGTTCGTCGACGACCTCGTCCCAGAGAGGCGCCTGCCAGCCACCAAACGCGAAACCATCACCGGCGTCCTCGTCCGGGCCGCCGGGCGCCTGCGCGACGCCATCAAGCGTGGTGAACAGATCGATATGGATGAGTCCCATGCCATGCTCCTTCACTGCCGCCCGTCGTCGCCCCGCCGACAGGATCACTTCGAGGCTGCCACACAATCCACCCGCGAGGCAACGGGTATCAACTCCTCGACACAAGCCCACTGCCCATCCAAAAGCACCTCCGCCAAGCCACCACATCAACAACGACGCCGTCTTTTCGCCGATCCCGCCAACGCCCGGCAGCCCGTCGGACGCGCCGCCGCGCAGCCTGTCGTCGTCGTCGGAGTTAATGCTCGAGCAAGCCATGGGCCTCTCAGAATCCTCCCCGGAGCCTCCGCTCGCTAGTCAAAGAAGTCAACAAAACCCCAGGCAGTCTCTTATGTCGCTCCGTAGCTCCGAGCCCGCACCCGCGTTGGAGGCACTTACGCCGAAGGCTCAGGGGCGGACCGCCATCGGCACCTCCATAAATCAGACTTAAGTGTGGACACTGTCCACACCCCCTTTGGCAGGACAAACCGACAGGCACAGCCCCCCTTACGCCTCGAAGTAGCTCCCCAAGAAACTTCCGCCCCAAAGTCGGTTTCATCATGTTGTACCCGGTACCCCGAACCATGAACTGGTGTTGGCCATCCACGACCAACCAAAGCCAACCGGAACGAGGAACCGCATAACCCCACCCCAGAGCAGGCAGAGGGCCCACCAGCCAGGACCCTGAACCCGCCACCCACACACTTTCATAGGCCCCTGCGGCGGTCAGGCCACAGCCCGCACCCCTAGCGTCAGAGGGACGCCATCAGGCGAATTCTGGGGGTCGACGCAACACCCGTGGTCAGCTGGCTATTAGTAAATCACGAAGTCGCTCGGCCGGGGTGTCCCAGGCGAGGGTTTTGCGGGGGCGGGCGTTGAGTTCCTGGGCGACGTGTTCGAGGTCTTCGGGGCCGTA
>NZ_JBFRGF010000041.1:0-44861 GCF_052115205.1 Arthrobacter sp. 2RAF6
GTGGCGTTCTTCGATGCTGACCGGGTGGTGGCGTTCGCGCCAGGTGCGTGCTTTGGCCCGGAACCGGGACGGGACGAGGTCCCCGGCCGGGCAGCCGCGGGCGGGGTTGGGTGCGTCGGGGTCCAGGAAGTGTGCTTCCAGGCCGGCTGTGGCGGCGGGGTCCAGGCTGCCGGTTTCGTCGATGATGATCCGGGCGTGTTGCCAGGAGATCGTTCCGGACTGCAGGGCCGCCAGGGTCAGGGGCAGGCCCATGGTCAGGGCCTGGGCGTCGGCCAGGAAGGCCCCGGCGGTTCGTTCGCTGACGGTCAGGACGCAGGCCACCTCCGCGAGCAGGGCCAGCTCGTGTGCGGTGGACTCCTGCGGTGAGGACGCCGGCGGGGCCAGGGCCCTGGCCGCGTGGACGTAGTCCGCGGCCAGTGTCGCCTTCAGCGCGGCGGTCCGGGCCTCCAGCCGGGCCACTTCCGCCAGGCCGTCCAGGCAGGAATCCGCCAGCTCCCGCAACGGATTAGCGCAATCCAAAGCATCTGCGCCAGCCAGAAAAGCGAGGTCCAATGAATCGACGACGCGCGGATCAGAACGGCCCACACCGGCACCGGCGAGGGAATCAAGGACAGCAGTGGACGCGGCAACTGCCGCCGCCGCCCTGCTCTCCGCAGTCCACGCCGTGTTCTGATCCATACCCACAGCATCGCAGGAGGCACCGACATTATTAACTCCAGGAACCGCTTGGATCGAAAACCCTGAAAGAAGGCGCTCTCCGGGTGCCGGCACCCAGCTTCTTCACGAGAAAACGGACGCTCGAACCTCCGGCGGCCTCCTCCCCGAAGGTCTACCCAGAACCCCCAGGTGCGCTGAACCTCGAGTGGCCTGCCCTCGTAAGGTCTAAACATTGTCGAGGTCTGTTCGCCGCTCCCGGTTCAGTGCGGGACAGGCTGCCGAAACTGATTCGCTACGCGGCGCCTTCATGAGTCAGCGCGAAGCCTTGACAATCGTTCGAACATATATTCGAATGGAGGCCATGAGATGGGACGCACAAGCACTTTCACCACAACGTGGTCCGGCACCCGGAGACAACAGCGACAGCATTCTGTCCGGAGCCGCCCCAGCAACGGACGCACTGCTGCCGCTGGCCGGGCTTGTGCGTTCCGTCTCAACCCCCGAATTCTCCGGAGTCACCTTTCATGAGGTCACCGCCAAATCGGTGCTCAACAAGGTGGCGTCCGGTTCCCAGATGCCGTTCGAATGGACGATCAACCCATATCGCGGATGCAGCCACGCCTGCGTCTACTGCTTTGCACGCAAGAGCCACACCTACCTGGAGTTCGACGCCGGACACGATTTCGATTCCCAAGTGATAGTGAAGATCAACGCCGCAGAGGTCCTGCGCAAGGAACTCTCCAAACCATCGTGGGGCCACCATCATGTGGCCCTGGGCACAAACACGGATCCGTACCAGCGGGCGGAGGGCCGCTACCAGCTGATGCCGGGGATCATCCGGGCCCTGGCCGATTCCGGTACTCCGTTCTCCATCCTCACCAAGGGCACCCTCCTGGGCCGGGACATCCCCCTCCTCAAGCACGCCTCCAGCCAAGTGCCCGTGGATCTGGGTATCTCGCTGGCCATGACTGACGAAACACTGGCCTCGGCAGTGGAACCGGGCACGCCCGCGCCGCGCGCCAGGCTCAAGCTCATCCGCCGGCTGCGCGAGGCCGGGCTGCCTTGTGGTGTCATGGCCATGCCCATCCTGCCGTGGTTGACGGACAGTGAGGACGCCCTGGAGTCGCTCTTTACCGCCCTGTCCGAGGCCGGTGCCACTGGCGTGACGGCCGGGGCGTTGTACCTGAAGCCGGGCACGCGCGAATGGTTCATGCAATGGCTGGCTGCACATCACCCCGGCCTCGTCGGCAAGTACCGGCGCCTTTACGGCCAAGGCTCGTACGCTTCGAAGGAATACAGGACCTGGCTGAGTGGCCGCATCAACTACTTCAAGGCCAGTCACGGCTTTTCCGGGAGCAGCGGTTTCAGCCACAGGAACGCGACAGCGGACAAGGAGACGTCGGTTTCCCTCCCACCGGCTTCCTTTCCAACAACCGGCCAGTCGACTCTTTTCTAGCCAAGCAGGCCTGAGGCCACCCGTTCCAGTAGTGCACGGACAATCGGCAGGTCAGCCGGAATCCACGGCAAGGTGAACGCCTCGTCAGAATTGCCAAGCGGAACCCACCGGAGTTCATCGTGGTCTTGGAGCGGACGTGGTTCGCCGTCAAGCAGTTCGGCGAACCATACCCTCATGACGGCCCGTTCGTTCAGGGACCAAGCGGCGCCTGCGTCCGGCTCCACTTCGGCCCCGAGCCGGACAGTGATCCCGAGTTCCTCGAGCAGCTCGCGGCGCAGCGCGTCTTCGAAGGACTCCCCTGCCTCCAGCTTGCCGCCCGGGAACTCCCACATTCCCGCGAATTGCGGCGGGGCGCTGCGTCTTGCGGCCAGCAACCGCTTCGGGTTTTCAAGGGAATCGACGACGGCGGCGCCCGCCACGCTTATCAGTCCAGTCACCGCAACAGTCTATTGGCCGTCAGGTCATCACCCCCGCCTATGGAAGTTGTCACATTCAGGGACATTCGCCGGAGACTCGCACTAAGCTTGAAAGTCGGCTTTATTCCCTTCGAGTGGCTTCCCGCTCGCCCCCAAGAAACAGGACGATGACCACTACCGCTGTCACCAGGACCTCCCAAAAGACCGGAAGCCGGCACGTGGCGCTGGCGATCTTCGCCCTTGCCATGGGCGGATTCGCCATCGGAACCACGGAGTTCACCATGATGGGCTTGCTCAAGGAGATCGAGCAGGGACTCAATATCAGCACGCCCGAGGCCGGGAACCTGATCTCCGCCTACGCTTTGGGTGTCGTGGTAGGTGCGCCGATCTTCGCGGCGCTCGGCGCCCGGCTCCCCCGCAAGCAACTTGCCTTGGGACTCATGCTGTTCCTTTCCATAGCAAACCTGACGTCCTTCATCGCACCGGACTACGGAACCATGGTGATCACGAGGTTTGCCTCGGGACTGCCGCACGGGGCCTTCTTCGGGATCGCCGCGGTCATTGCAGCCAGCCTGGTTGCTCCCACCAAGCGCGGTTGGGCGATTTCGATGGTCATGGGCGGACTTACCGTCTCCAATGTCATCGGCGTTCCCGCGGCTACGTGGCTGGGCCAGACATTCGGGTGGCGCCTGCTCTTCGTCGTGGTGGGCATGATCGGCCTGGCCACCACTGTGTTGCTGTGGAAGTTTGTCCCCTTTGAGCCTGCCCATCCCGAGGCAAGCATCCGCCGGGAACTTGGTGCCCTCAAACGCATCCAGGTGTGGCTGGCACTGCTGATCGGAATCATCGGTTTCGGCGGCTTCTTCGCCACGTACACGTACATCTCCCACACCATGACGTCCGTGGCCGGCATCCCGGAGGCGCTGATACCTCTCGTAGTCGCCCTCTACGGACTCGGCATGGTGGCAGGCAATATCCTGGGCGGCCGCATCGCCGACAAGTCGGTCATGGGAACCATCTACCGGGTCCTTCCCCTCATCGCCTTGGCGCTGGTGGCCTACGCCGTCGCGGCCCACTGGGCGTGGTCGGCATTCATCATGGTCTTCATTGTGGGCGGTATCGGCTCCATGCTTATTCCGCCCTTGCAGACGCGCCTTCTCGACGCTTCGCCGGACGCCCCGTCCCTGGCCTCTTCGCTCAACCACTCCGCCCTCAACATCGCCAACGCCCTTGGCGCGTTCCTCGGCGGCGTGGTCATCGCCTGGGGCTGGGGATACGTCGCCCCTGCCCTCGTGGGAGCTGTCCTGGCAGTCCTGGGGCTCGGCGTCGCGGGCGTCAGCGGCTGGTTGGAGCGCAAGCGGCCGTTGGCGGCATAGTGTTGCCTTCGCCTGCTTAGACCTGGACCCGCTCGACGTCGGGCTCCAGGTAGATGACCCGGGCGATCGGTACCGCGGTGCGGATCCTGAGTTCGGCGGCGTCGATCGCTTTGGCAATCGCCTGACCGGTCTCTGCCGCACCCACACTGATCTTCGCGGCGACAAGCAACTCCTCCGGGCCCAGGTGCATGGTCTTGAGGTGGATGATGCGCGTGCCATCGGACTCAATGGCTTCCGTGATGCGCGCGTTGTCCTCTTTGGTGGCCGATTCGCCGAGCAGCAAAGACTTGGTTTCCACCGCGAGCACCACGGCGATTCCCACAAGAAGCAGGCCGATCATTCCTGTGCCCGCGGCGTCCCACAAACCATTGCCCGTGATGAGGGTCAGGCTCACGCCGAACAGCGCGAAAACGAGGCCCAAGAGGGCTCCGAAGTCCTCCAGGAGGATCACGGGCAGCTCGGGTTGCTTGGCGTTGCGGATGAACTTGATCCAGCTTTGTTTGCCGCGCAAGGGGTTGGATTCGTGGATTGCGGTGCGGAACGAGAAGGATTCCGCCACAATGGCTCCGAACAGCACGGCGAGCGGCACCCACCAGAAATCCCCTTCAATGCCATGGGGGTGCTGGAACTTCTCCCAGGATTCGTAGAGCGCGAAGAGGCCGCCAACGCTGAACAGCACGATCGAGACGATGAAGGCGTAGATGTAGCGCTCACGGCCATAGCCGAACGGGTGTTCGGGACTTGCGGCCCGCTGCGCCCGCTTCCCGCCGAGAAGGAGGAGCAATTGGTTGCCGGAGTCGGCTACGGAGTGGATTGCCTCGGCCAACATGGACGACGACATCGTCAGGACGAATGCGACGAATTTGAGCACAGCGATCGCCAGGTTGGCACTCAATGCCGCCACGATTGCCTTGGTACCGCCATTTGCAGCCACGAAAGCTCCACTTCTTCTTCGGTTCAGGGGATGTCAGTGAATCGGCCGGAACGGACCGCGGGGTTGCGTCCCTGCAAGCAATACCGTACCTGTTGAGAAATCGTCAGGAGGCGTGCTGGGAGCGCGCGCTGGCGTAGAGGCAGACAGTGGCGGCTGTGCCGAGGTTCAGGCTTTCCGCCGAACCATAGACGGGCACTGCGACACGATGGTCGGCAAGGGCCAGCTCGGAGTCTGAAAGTCCTTGCGCCTCATTACCGAACAGCCAGGCCGTCGGGGCTTCGAGTGCGTACGCGGAAGGTGCTGCCGACGCACCCAGGCGGCGTGCCGCGTTCTCGTCCTGAAGTTTGTCCAGATTGAGGGTGCCGTAACCGTCCGCTGCGAGAATCCCGATGCCGCGATCCTTGCAGAGGGCCGCGAGCTCCTCGACGTCCGCACCCAGGACAACCGGCAGGTGGAAGAGCGAACCTGCCGTGGACCGCACAGCCTTCGGGTTGTAAATGTCAACGCTGGAGGCCGTCAAGACCACCGCATCCGCACCGGCCGCATCAGCGGCCCGAAGCACCGTTCCGGCGTTGCCGGGATCCCGCACCTGGCACATGACGGCGATCAGCCGCGGCCCGGCGTCGAGCACTGATTCAAGGCTGACGTCCACAAAACCGCAGACGGCCACAATCCCCTGGGGATTGACGGTGTCCGCCATGGCGGCCAGGACATCGTCATTCGCGAGCCGCAAGGCAACGCCGTCGGCGAGCTCGGCCAGTTCAGGGAGCCGGTCCAGGCAGCTTTCGCTCGCGAAGACTTCGTGTACGACGCCGGGCTTCCCCGCCGCAGTCCGCTCCCGGTGCAGGACCAGCGCCTCGCGAACGGCCTGGGGGCCTTCCGCGAGGAACCGGCCGCGCTTTAAACGGGCCGGGCGCCCTGCAAGCTTTGCGACATCCCTGACCCGATCGGCTCGGGGATTGGACATCGGAAGTTCTTGCGGGCGCCCGGTTTCGTTCATATACAGAACTTTAGTGGCAGTTGCGGCTAGTTCTTGATCTGCTGGCGGGCTTCGCCGCCGGCAGGCTCAAAGCCTGCAGCCTTTGCGGCCTCAACGGTGGAGAACCAGTATTCGGCAACAGTGACGTCGTACCAGGTGGAACCCGGAACGTGGTACTTGTTGGACTCGGCGTTGCCCTTGATGGCGTGGCCTTCCGGTGCAGCTTCGCCCTCAACGGCAACAACAGCGCCTTCGATGGCCGGCTTCTCGGAAACCGATGCCTTGACCGCAGTAGCGGTCTTAGCAGCCGGAGCAGCCTTGGCGGCAGCCTTCGGAGCGGCCTCGGCCTTGGCGGCCGGAGCGGACGTGTCGGCAGGCAGGGAGTCCTTGGCAACCTTGACCAGCGCGGCGAAAGCGTTGGCGTCGGAAACGGCCAGCTCAGCCAGCATACGGCGGTCAACCTCGACCTCAGCGGCCTTCAGGCCCTGGATCAGACGGTTGTAGGTCAGGCCGTTGGCGCGGGATGCAGCGTTGATACGCTGGATCCAGAGGCGACGGAAGTCGCCCTTCTTCTTGCGGCGGTCGCCGTAGCTGTACACAAACGAGTGCAGCAGCTGCTCTTTTGCCTTGCGGTACAGGCGAGACCGCTGACCGCGGTAACCCTTGGCCCGTTCAAGGACAACCCGACGCTTCTTGTGGGCGTTTACCGCCCGCTTCACACGTGCCACGTGCGTACTCCTTCAAAATTCTTATCCCAAGCTGCTACTGCCGGAAACCGGCCGGCCTGAGAAGGCTTTGGTGTAGTCGGCAGCTACCGGATGGCAGCAACCAGAAAACTTGGAACTTAGACGCCGAGCATCTTCTTGATGACCTTGGCATCGCCCTTGAAGACGATCTTGTCGCCGGCAAGGCGACGGGTCAGCGTGGAGGACTTGTGCTCCAGGTAGTGGCGGCGGTTGGCCTGCTGACGCTTCAGCTTGCCGGTACCGGTCAGCTTGAAGCGCTTCTTAGCACCACTGTGGGTCTTCATCTTCGGCATGGGAACCGATCTCCTTACGTGTCCGCAGACTGGGTCTGCAGTTCTTTCGTGCAGCTTCCCCATAGGGGCGGCTGCTGCTTTCGTGCCGGGCGGAGGGGATGCCTCCTGCGGCGTGACTAGTTGGTCTTGCGTGCCGCTGGCTTCGGAGCGGCCTTGGGGGCTGCCGGCCGAGCTGCAGGCTTCGGAACCGCGGGCTTCGCCATCGGTTTCGGTACTGGTGTAGCAGCAGGCTTGAGGGCGGCCGGTACAACAGGCTTGGAAACTACCTGCTCAGGAGCCTTTACGGGCGCCGGTGTCTTCGCCGGTGCCGGTGCCTTTACCGGCGCCGCAACCGGAGCTGCTTCAACCACGGGAGCCTTTTCGACAACCGGGGCTGCTTCAACCACGGGAGCCTTTTCGACAACCGGGGCTGCTTCAACCACGGGAGCCTTTTCGACAACCGGAGCTGCTTCAACCACGGGAGCCTTTTCGACAACCGATTCCTCAGCGACCGGAGCCTCTTCGATTTCGGCAGCCTCCGCCTCAACGGCGTCGGGCGCGGTTTCCTCGGCCTGGGTTTCCCCAACCTGAGTCAAGAGTTCCGCCGGGAGCAAGTCCGCGAGTGACTGGGTCAAGGGAGCATCCTCGCCTGAAACGTCAATCCGGCCTGCTGCCTTGGCTTCATTCTGGGCTTTGGCTTCTGCACGCTGCGCCGCACGGCGGGCCTCGGCCTTGGCCTCTGCCTTGTTCTTCAACGGACCAATCACCATGACCATGTTGCGGCCATCGATGCGCGGGCTGGACTCAATCACGCCAACTTCGGCAACGTCCTCAGCGAAGCGCTGCAACAGGCGGATGCCCATTTCAGGGCGCTGCTGCTCGCGTCCACGGAACTGGATCATGGCCTTTACCTTGTCGCCGGCACCCAGGAAGCGAAGCGCATGGCCGCGCTTGGTCTCGTAGTCGTGGGTGTCGATCTTCAGGCGGAAGCGGATTTCCTTGAGAACCGTGTTGGTCTGGTTCTTGCGGGCCTCACGGGCTTTGACAGCGGCTTCGTACTTGTACTTGCCGAAGTCCATCAGCTTGCACACCGGAGGCTTCGCCTGCGGTGCAACTTCAACGAGATCCAGGTCAGCCTCGGCAGCCAGACGCAGGGCGTCCTCAATACGGACGATTCCAACCTGTTCGCCGGCAGGGCCGACCAAACGCACCTCGGGGACGCGGATACGCTCATTGATTCTTGGCTCGCTAATGTCAAAGCTCCTGTTGTTGTGATGAGTATTCCACCGGCAAATAGAGAAGGCCCCCAATTGCTGGCGCAATCGAAGGCCTCGAAGATCGGATACGGCCCCTTAATGGGGCGTTCGCACCATCCAAGGCTGACCTTGAACGGCGTCCGACCAGGTACCCGGCAACTTACATCCCCGAAGGGAAACGGCTGACGCGGGTGGGAGAGAACTCCGCTTGCAAACTGAAAATCAATTCTACAGAAATCGGCAACCAACCGCACATTAACGATGGGTGGCCGAGCGCTGCGTGTGCCATGGAAAATGGCAACTTCCAGTCGGTCTGTGACAAGCTTACCAGCATGAGCACTTCAGACAGCAATTCCCTCGACCACGAGCCCGCCGGCACCGACGCCGGAGTAGGCCAGCAGATCCGCGACATTTCGGAAGTTCCGGCTGTTGAGGTCATCACCACCGGCGCCGTTCACCTCATGAGCGCAGCGGCCGTCAAGGTGGGCCTGGCCGACGACCCCGAGGCCGAGGAGCTCAAGGACCTGGACGAAGCCCGCAAACTGATCACCGCTTTGGCCGGCCTGGTCACCGCCGCCGCACCGGAAATCGGCTCGCAGCATGCCGGCCCCTTGCGCGATGGCCTCCGTTCCCTGCAGCTTGCGTTCCGCGAAGCTTCCCTTATCCCGGACGAGCCTGGCAAAGGCCCGGGCGAAAAATTCACCGGCCCGGTCAACTGACCCCGGACTACCCGTACGACCGCGACGGCGGGCTGGCCTCTTTGGCCGGCCCGCCGTGATCGTATCCTGGCGGCTTAGGCGCAACTCAGTTGGCGGGATCCGCACCGGCCTGGGTGGTGGTCATGATCCGGCGCCGACGCAGCTGGAGGAACAGCCCGGCAAGGCACAGCACCACTCCCGCCGTCCCGATAGCGACGAAGCCTGCCCACGGCCCCACGCCGTCGATAAAGAGCCCCGCGACCGGCGAACCGAAAGCCACGCCTGCCGTGAGAGCCGAGCCATACCAGCCCATTGCCTCGCCGCGCCGGTCCTCATCCACGATATCGGCGACCCTTTCCGAAGCCGCGGACAACACCGGCGCGCAGAGCAGGCCGGGGAGCAGGGACAACAAAGCAAGGGTCCAAGTGTCCCCTGCGAAGCCCATCGGGATGGTCAGGGCCGCCATGCCCAGCAGGAGCAGGATCGGTGAGACGGGCTTGTGCATGGCGCCGTAGATGAGCCCGCCGACTACCGAAGAGGCACACCAGAAGAAGAAGACAATTCCGATCTCGCTCTCGTGCCCGCCGCGCTGCAACACCGCGACGATTCCGACGTCGGTGCCGCTCAGTACCATGCCGGATCCTGCGGCGACGGCAAACACGGCGGCTACCGCCGCGGTGAACCATGTGAAGTTCCGGGCCATCTTTCCCCGCAGCCCGGAAGCTTGCGAGACCGTCGGAGCCATCTCTGAAGCGGCTTCCTGGAGATGGGCCGGCGCCGAGGCGACCACTGCGGCTTCGGCCGCATGGAGCTCATCGGCATCCCGGTCGGCGGTCTGGCCGGCATCCAGGACGCCCTCGCTGCGGGTGGGCGGGTTGAACCAAAGCAGGAAGAGACCGGCCGCCGAGGTGCATACACCCACGATGGTCAGGCCGAGGACCGTGAACCCGCTGGTAGCCACAACCGCGCCCACCGCGGGGCCGATCATGAAGACCACTTCGGTGCCGATGGAGTCCAAGGCGTAGGCCGAACGCCGCTGCTCGCCATCAACCAGCACACCGAGGGATTGCCGGATGACGCTGAAGATCGGCAACGTCAACAGGCCCCCGACGAAGACAAGCGGAAGGATCCATTCGTAGCTGACGTGCGGGACCACGGACCAAATCACCAGCTCAGACACCACCGAAGGAACAAGCGCCCTGCGCAGGCCGACAGTGTCCACGCGCCGTCCTCGCCACGGGGCGCCAATCGCGATGCCGATGGTGAATACCGCGGCCGCAGCACCGGCGGCGGCGTATCCCTTGCCCAGGGTCAGCACGATGTGCAGGGTGAGCAGAACTCCCGCCGCCGAGTGCGGTATGCGGGCGACCATGCCCACCAGCAGGAGACGCCGCACGGACGTGATGGAAAGCATCTCCCGGTAGAGAGAGAAATTCACGAGATACATCCTCTGTTCTGCCGAGGGCAGGACAAGGACGTTCCCCCTGTGCCTTCGGCTACTGTGCCGCCCGCTGCAAGCTGACCTCGATCGAGTCAACCCGCTCGGCGAACAATTCGTTCTGCGCCCAACGTCCGTTCAGCCCGGAGACGAGATCCTGGACCGCGGCGGCGTCCAGGCCGTCTTCGAGGTATAGCACCACGCGCAATTCAGGCCCGGCTCCCCCGCCGGCCATGGCCGATCCATCAGCCGTGCGCGAAGCCATCCCCGATCCTGGCCGCATCTCCAGGCGCCGCACGGCCGGGTACGTCTCTGCCAAGGAATTGAGAGCAGCCTCCAGTTCATCATCAAGGTACGACGGCGTCCAATCGCGCTGCTGTGCCAGTGACCACATGGCAGGCCGGCGCACCACGAAGGTGACATCCGAACCGGGATCCAGGACGAGCAGCTGGGCTCCCTCTGACACGGCAGACAACGCCGCCCGGGCCGCATAAACGGCGACGGGACGGGCCTGCGGATGCCATGCTTCAAGGGCGGCAGCCGAGGTGAACACGGGCATGGCCGTGCGCCCATCCGGCGCTTTCAGTGTCACAAGCGCCATGTCGGCCTGCTTGTCGGCATGGAGGCCGTCCACGCCTTCGGCTTCCTCAGCGAGCTGGGCCACCACCGGGACAAAGACCCTGGCGGTTGCCAGCGAAGCCACCACACCGGCCTCGCTGCCGGTACCGGCGAGCAAGGCCGCGACGGCGGCGAGGTACCCGGCGTCGGCCGTTCCGTCGTCGTCTTCGAAATTATGGATCTTGGCGGCATCTCCGCTCAGGTCGCGGCCCGCCCAGGGCCGGCCTGCAGAATCACCAGCTCCCCCGGCTCCCGCCAGGGCCGCAGCGATATGCCCGGGCAACTGCCGGGGTGCCGGAGCCTTGTCAGCAGCCGGGTACTGTGGTTCCTGCGACATCAGCGGCGGCCGGCGACGTCCAGGGCTTCCGGGAGCGTGAAGGCACCGGCGTACAGCGCCTTGCCGACGATCGCTCCTTCGACCCCGAGCGGTACGAGTTCGCGCAGGACGCGCAGGTCCTCGAGGCTCGAGATGCCGCCCGACGCAACGACGGGCTTGCCGGTCTTTTCGACCATCTGGCGCAACAGCTCGACGTTGGGACCCTGCAGCGTTCCGTCCTTCGTGACGTCGGTGACCACGTAACGGGCACAACCGGCGTCCTCAAGGCGGGCCAGCACCTCCCAGAGATCCCCGCCCTCCTTGGTCCAGCCACGGCCCGCGAGCGTTGTGCCGCGGACGTCGAGCCCGACGGCGATCTTGTCACCGAAGCGGTCGATGGCCCGGCGGGTCCACTCCGGGTTCTCCAATGCGGCGGTTCCGAGGTTCACGCGGGCGACGCCGAGCTCAAGTGCGCGCTCGAGGGATTCGTCGTCGCGCAGTCCGCCGGAGAGCTCCACCTTGACGTTCAGCTGCGAGACGACCTCGCTGATGAGGTCGGCATTGTTGCCGCGGCCGAAGGCGGCGTCAAGGTCCACCATGTGTACCCATTCGGCTCCGGCGTTCTGCCAGTTCAGTGCAGCTTCCAGCGGGGTGCCGTAGCTGGTCTCGGAGCCGGCTTCTCCCTGAAGGAGACGGACAGCCTGGCCGTCCACGATGTCGACGGCGGGCAGGAGTTCCAGAACAGGCAGTTCGGAGGCGGTGGTCATTGAAGTCCTCGGTGTTGTGGAGACGGGCGTCAGTTGCCCGCCGAGCTAATTGGCAGGCAAAGTCATTTGGCAGGCAGCGTGAAGAGGTAGGCCGCCAGCAGAGCCAGGCCGGCCAGGACGTAGAACGAAATGGAGACCCAGACGGGACGCTTCTGCTGGTGGAAGGAGATTCCGCCGCCAACCAGTAGCCCGGCCGCGCCCATGAAGATAACGGACCACATATTAGGCAGCGCCTCCGGCCTCGGTCGCCTGCGGCTGGATTTTTGCTTGCGGGCGCAAGCCCTCAACCCAGTTTCGCAGGAGCCGGGCTCCGGCGTCGCCCGACTTCTCGGGGTGGAATTGCGTGGCGCACAACGGACCGTTCTCCACGGCGGCGATGAAGGGGGCGCCGTGCTCGGACCAGGTCACCTTCGGCGGGGCCATGCGGGGCTGGACGACGTCGAATTCCCACTTCTGCACGCCGTACGAGTGCACGAAATAGAAACGTTCGTGCTCGACGCCGGCGAACAGCTTTGAGCCTTCAGGCACGTCCACGGTGTTCCAGCCCATGTGCGGGACAACGGGCGCAGGGAGGAGTTCCACCTTGCCTGGCCACTCGCCCATGCCTTCGGCCTCGGTACCGTGCTCCACTCCGGCCTCGAACAGGACCTGGAGCCCGACGCAGATGCCCAGGACGGGCCGGCCCCCGGCAACGCGGCGGCCGATCATCCGGATGGCGTCGACTGCCTTGAGTTCGCGCATCACTGTTTCGAAGGCGCCGACGCCGGGGACCAGGAGCCCGTCAGCGTTCAGGACATCTTCGGGCTTGGCGCTCAACGTGACTGCTGCTCCAGCACGCTCAAGCGCCCGGACCGCCGAGCGGACATTGCCCGAGCCGTAGTCAAGGACCGTTACTGTCGGTTTTCCTTCAGGCGAGACAATGCGGCTGGCGGCCTTCGGATCCACGACAGCGCCGTCCTTGAGGATGTGCGCACTCACAAGGCGCCTTTGGTGGACGGAATGCCTTCGACGCGGGGGTCGGACTCAACGGCGGAACGGAGCGCACGGGCGAACGCCTTGAACTGGGCCTCCACGATGTGGTGGGGATCGCGGCCCGCCAGGACATTCATGTGAAGGCAGATGCCGGCGTGCAGGGTGATGGCCTCAAACACGTGGCGTGTCAGCGAACCGGTGAAGTGTCCACCGATCAGGTGGTATTCCTGGCCGGCGGGCTCACCGCCGTGAACGAGGTAAGGGCGTCCGGAGACGTCGACGACGGCGTGGGCCAGCGCTTCATCCAACGGGACCGTGGCCTCGCCGAAGCGACGGATGCCGGCTTTGTTACCCAAGGCGGTGCGCAGGACCTCACCGAAGGTGATAGCGACATCCTCCACGGTGTGGTGGGCGTCGATGTGGGTGTCTCCGGTCGCCTTGACGGTCATGTCGATGAGCGAATGCTTGCAGAGCGCAGTCAGCATGTGGTCATAGAACGGCACCGAGGTACTGATATCCGAGACTCCCGTCCCGTCGAGGTTGATTTCAACCAGGACGGAGGACTCGCTGGTGGTGCGTTCCATGCGTGCTGTCCGGGCGGCCGCCGTGCTGGCGCCGTTTTCGCTCATTGATGATCCTTAGGAGGAAGGAGTGGTGGGACTTGTTCAAGTCTAGGCCGGTGCGGAGACCTGGCCGTCCAGCAAGGCTTCGAGCGCCTCAAGGAAGGCCGTGGTCTCAGGCTCCGTACCGGCGGTGACCCGGAGGTGGCCCGGTATGCCGACGTCGCGGATCAGGACTCCGCGCTCCAGCAGGCCTTGCCACATGGCATGGGGGTTTTCGATTCCGCCGAAGAACACATAATTCGAATCCGAGGCGGCGGGCTTGAAGCCCATTCGGGTCAACTCGCTGACAATGCGGTCGCGCTGGACCTTGATGTCCTCGACGTCGGCCATGAGGGCCTCGCGGTGCCGGAGGGCCGCCAGCGCGGTTGCCTGGGTGATGGCGGAGAGGTGATACGGAAGGCGGACCAAGCGGATCGCATCGGCGACCTCGGGAGCAGCTGCCATGTAGCCGATGCGTGCACCGGCGAGGGCGAAGGCCTTGCTCATGGTCCGGGAGACAATGAGCCGCTCCCGGCCGGGGAGCAGCGTCAACGCACTTGGCGTGTTGTCGTGGGCGAACTCGTGGTAGGCCTCGTCGACGATCACCACCGTCTGGCTCGCCTCGCCGGCTTCGTAAACGGCTTCGACGACGTCCAGGCCAAGTCCCGTGCCGGTGGGATTGTTCGGGGAGCAGAGGAACACGACGTTCGGCTTGAGTTCGCGGACCTGCGCGGCGGCCGAGGTCGCATCGAGTCCATAGTCTTCAGCGCGAACTCCAGCGATGTATGCAGTGTCGGTTCCGCTGGCCAGCAACGGGTACATGGAATACGTGGGCGGGAACCCGAGCGCGGTCCGGCCGGGGCCGCCGAAAACCTGGAGGATCTGCTGCAGTACTTCATTGGAGCCGTTGGCTGCCCAGATGTTCTCGGCCGCAAGGTCGTGGCCGAGGTATTCCGCAAGGGCCTCGCGGAGTTCAGTGAATTCCCGGTCGGGATAGCGGTTCAGTCCAACGGCGGCTGCCGCAACCGCTTCGGTGATGGCCGCCTGGACATCGGCCGGTACGCCATGCGTGTTTTCGTTGACGTTGAGCAAAATCGGAACATCAAGCTGCGGCGCGCCATACGGGCTCAGGCCGCGGAGGTTGGTCCGGAGGGGAAGTCGGTCAAGTCGCTCAAGCTGGTCACTCACCATGACAGTTTAAGGCGCCGCGGTGGATGCACTGAAACTGTGACGACCCGGCGGCCGTTCAGGCGAGCTGTCAGCCCGGTCAAGGTTGCTGTCAGGTGGACGGAATAAACAGCTGCTGGCCCGGCACGATGCGGCCGTCCTGAAGGTTGTTCAGCTGGATAATCTCGGCAACGACGTCTCGTGGGTCCCGGGAAGGCGCGGCGGTTCCCGCAATCCCCCACAAGGACTGGCCGACTTGCACCGTGACGCTCGTACTGGAGGTGGGCTGCAGCTCGGCGGCGGAATCAGCAGCCTTGGCCGGCGAATTCAGGAATCCCGCCAGGCTGAGCAGCACTGCGACCAAGAGCATTGCCGGGATGCCGAAGAAGACCATGCGGCCCCGGCGGGTCAGGCGAAGCCGACCCGGTGCCGTACTGCGGCCGGACCTGTGGGTGATGGTGATTGCGGACATGAGCTGAGCCCTTCTGAACAATGCCGCGTTCCGGAATCTCTGGTTGCGGCTGCCAATTCTTGCCTTCAGTCAGTGCTTGCAGGATGGCTGTTCGTTGTTCTGTTCGAACGATTCGAACGAACACCCGGATCCTGCGCCACTTTTATAGAACACATATTCGAACCTTGCTATGACATTTTTAGCACTTATCAACGAATGATGTCGAGACTCGCTAGAACAAATGTTTGATAAACGCCTGTGCCTGCCCTACGTTTGAGTGAAGGAACGAGCACTGAATCAGTGCAACAGGAGGGTCTGACATTTCAGGCCGACAGTCCCGGCAAGGCCTCAGCGCCGCACGGGCGGAACGGAAGGGCGTTGGCGAACATGGCAGCGAAAGCCACTGGCAGCGGGTCGGCTTCAGCGCGGAGCCAGCAGCCGCAGAAGACACCCAAGAGCCTGACTGTCCGCCAGAAGAAGATCCTGGAGACCATCCAACGTTCGGTGAACGATCATGGCTATCCGCCGTCGATGCGCGAAATCGGGGACACGGTTGGCTTGGCCAGCTTGTCCAGCGTCACGCACCAGTTGTCACAGCTCGAGAAGCTTGGCTATCTTCGTCGCGATCCCAAGCGCCCGCGTGCAATGGAAGTCCTCATGCCGTTGACCCTGGACGGCGGCTCCGTCATACCCGGCGTTGACGCGCCGGCGAAACTCCGCAGCGCCGGCGGCATGGCCGTCACGGAACTTGCGAGTGCAAGTGACACGGCCATGGTTCCCCTCGTCGGGCGCATTGCTGCCGGTGGACCTATCCTGGCGGACCAGACCGTCGAAGACGTCCTGCCGCTGCCCCGCCAGCTGGTGGGCCATGGCGAGCTCTTCATGCTGAAGGTCGCCGGCGATTCCATGATCGACGCGGCTATCTGCGATGGGGACTGGGTGGTGGTACGGCGTCAAAACGACGCCCTCAACGGCGACATCGTGGCCGCACTCCTGGACGACGAAGCCACCGTCAAGACCTTCCGGCAGCGCGACGGCCATACGTGGCTGCTCCCCCAGAACACGCAGTACGAGCCCATCCTGGGAGACCATGCCACGATCATGGGCAAGGTCGTCTCGGTCCTGCGCTCACTTTAGTTCGCCCCCGCTTTAGGACGAGCCCGTATTAAGCCTTGGCGGACTCGGCATAAAGCCGTTCGAGCGCACCGCGCACTATTGAACGGTCCGTGGTGGGCCAGAAGGGCGGCAACGCTGCCCGGAGAAAATTGCCGTAGCGCTCCGTCGAAAGCCGTGAATCCAGGACTGCCACGACGCCTTTGTCCCCCGTTGAGCGGATGAGACGGCCGGCCCCTTGGGCTAGCCGGATGGCGGCGTGCGTCGCCGAAACTGCCATGAAACCGTTGCCACCGGCCTGCGCCACCGCGCGGGACCGTGCCGTCATCAGGGGATCGTCCGGACGAGGGAACGGGATCCGGTCAATCACTACCAGCCGGCATGAACCGCCTGGAACGTCAACGCCTTGCCAAAGGGACATGGTGCCGAACAGGCACGTGTCTTCCTCCTCGGCAAACTGCCTGACCAACGCCGCCATGGTCGATTCGCCTTGGCACAGGATGTCCACGTCCAGGCGTGACCGCATCGCTTCCGCCGCGTCCTCCGCCGCACGTCGGGAAGAGAAGAGGCACAAGGCTCCGCCGTGCGAGGCCTTGATGAGCTCTTCAAGTTCGTCAAGCGCCTCGGGCGAGGTGCCGCGCCCCGGCTTAGGCAGGTGCTTGGCGACGTACAGCATGCCCTGCTTGGGATAGTCGAAGGGAGAGCCTACATCCACGCCGGTCCAGCTGGGGGCGCCTTGGCCAGTCAGGCCCAGTCCTCCGGCCGTGGCCTCGAATGCAGAGCCGATAGCCAGGGTGGCAGAGGTCAACACCACGGTATGGCCCGCGAAGAGCCCTTCCCGGAGGCGTCCGGCGACGCTGAGCGGCGCGATATTGATGAGCGCAGGCGAGTCCTCGTCGGGCGCCGTGTAGCCCTGCTGCGGATCGAAGGTACTGTTCCTGGAGAGCCAGACGACTTCCCGGTTTTCCCGGGCTGAGAGCAACCGTTCGCATAGTTCGAGGATCAACATCAGCCGTGAGCGCGCGAGCTGGCGCCCGCCGTCGACCGCGTTGGACGAGTCGCCCTTCGAATCGGAAAGGGCTGCACGGCAGGCTTCCCGGAGCTGGTCCACGCAATCCAGTTGTTCGTCATTGAGCCCGTTGGGCAGGAGGCCGGAGGGCGCTCCGATGATCGCGAGTTCCAGGCGGTCCGCAGCCGCGTTCAGCGCGTCCACGGTGATGGCAGTGTGTTTGCGGGCACTCGACGCCGCGGCATGGATCATCGCCACCGACAGCTGCCCGGACACAGCACCGGTCACGCGGTCCTGGAGCTCGTGGGCCTCGTCCACCACGACGATGTCGTATTCGGGCAGCACCGCCAGGCCTTCGAAGGCGCTGACTGCGAGCATCGCGTGATTAGTGACCACGACGTCGGACTCCGCGGCACGGTGCCGGGCGAGCTCGCTGAAGCATTCCTCCGCCATCGGGCACTTCTGCGCCCCGAGGCACTCCATGGACGTGACTGATACCTGGCGCCACGCCCGGTCCGTCACACCCGGCATGAGTTCGTCCCGGTCCCCCGTCGCCGTCTTCCCGGCCCACTCACGCAACCGCAGGACTTCCTTGCCGAGCTGGGAGGCAGGCCCGCCGATGGCTGCGGCGAGATGCGGAACGCTCGTGTCCTCACCGAGGGAGAACAACTGCCCCTCGGCAGGCTCCTCGCTAGGGAACCCGCCCTCGAGCTTGTGCCGGCACACATAGTTGGCCCGGCCCTTGACCAGGGCGATGCTGACCGGGCGCTCCAGCTCCGGATTGATCGTTTCCAGGAGCCGGGGCAGATCCCGGCCCACGATCTGCGTCTGAAGGGCGAGGGTGGCCGTGGACACGAGCGTGGGCTTGTTGCTCTCCATCGCGTGCGCAATCAGCGGAATCAGGTACGCGAGCGACTTGCCCGTGCCCGTGCCCGCCTGGACCAGGAGGTGTTCACCGGTCTCGATCGCCCGCGCCACCTGCCTGGCCATCTGGTGTTGGCCGGTGCGGTTCTGGCCGCCCATACCGGCAACGGCTTTGTCCAGGAGTTCGAGGGCGGTCCGTTCCCCCACGGTCTCGCCGCGCTCCCCCATCTCTGGATCAACCATTGCTGACGAACGACTCCAACTCGGCTGCCAGGTTCTCATGGACCATGGCCACCACGCGCGTGCCTTCCTCCTCATGCTCAAGGCTCAGGATTTCGGCGTCGGTGTTGTGCAGCTTGTTGATCAGCTCACCCCGGTTGTACGGAATCAGAACTTCAAGGCGCACACCAGGACGCGGGATGGCCTCGCTGATGGCTCCAAGGAGCTCGGCAATGCCTTGTCCGGTGCGGGTCGACACGACGACATGGCGGGGCTCTTTCTGCTTGAGCCGCTCCACGACAAACGGATCCGCGGCGTCTGCCTTGTTCAGGACAATGATTTCCGGGATCTTCCGGGCATCCACTTCGCTGAACACCGTGCGGACGGCCGCGATCTGGCCTTCCGGATCGGGATGCGAAACGTCCACCACGTGGAGGATGAGATCGGCGTCGGCCACCTCTTCCAGCGTGGAGCGGAAAGCCTCCACGAGCTGGGTAGGCATCGAACGCACGAAGCCGACGGTGTCCGAGAGCGTGTAGCCGATCCCGTCGGGAGTCTGGGCCTTCCGGACCGTGGGATCCAGGGTGGCGAACAAAGCGTTCTCCACGAGGACGCCGGCATCCGTCAGACGGTTGAGCAATGACGATTTTCCGGCGTTCGTGTAACCGGCGATGGCGACCGAAGGAACGGCATTACGACGGCGGTTAGCCCGCTTGGTCTCGCGCGATGGCTTCATCGCGGCGATTTCACGCCGCAGCTTGGCCATGCGTGTGCGGATTCGACGGCGGTCCAGTTCGATCTTGGTTTCGCCAGGACCACGGGAACCCATGCCTGCGCCGGCACCACCCACCTGGCCACCGGCCTGGCGGGACATGGAATCGCCCCAGCCACGCAGGCGCGGCAACAGGTATTCCAGCTGTGCCAGCTCAACCTGGGCTTTGCCTTCGCGGCTCTTGGCATGCTGCGCGAAGATGTCGAGGATCAACGTGGTGCGGTCCACTACCTTGACCTTGACGATGTCCTCAAGGCCACGCCGCTGGGACGGCGCCAGTTCGGCGTCGACCACCACGGTGTCCGCGCCGGTGGACATCACGATGTCCTTGAGCTCGATGGCTTTTCCTGAGCCAAGGAACGTGCCGGGGTCCGGCTTCATGCGGCGCTGGACGATCCCGTCCAGGACTTCCGAGCCGGCCGTTTCGGCCAAGGCGGCGAGTTCCCTCAGGGAATTCTCGGCGTCGGCCAGCGTGCCTTCGGTCCAGAGGCCTGCCAGCACGACGCGCTCAAGGCGCAGCTGCCGGTATTCGACCTCGGTGACATCTTCAAGTTCCGTGGACAGGCCCGCGGTACGGCCCAAGGCCCGGCGC
This sequence comes from Arthrobacter sp. 2RAF6, assembly GCF_052115205.1. Classification (NCBI taxonomy): domain Bacteria; kingdom Bacillati; phylum Actinomycetota; class Actinomycetes; order Micrococcales; family Micrococcaceae; genus Arthrobacter; species Arthrobacter sp. 2RAF6. The sequence continues at coordinate 19,691 of NZ_JBFRGF010000041.1, forward strand.
TCGGCCAGATCCACTTGATCGCCGTCGTAGATGCTGTGCTCTTCGTCCAGGCGGGAAATCGCCTGGGCCTTGCCAAACACGCCCCGGGGTTCGTCGCGGTCCTGAACTATGGCAGGTGCGTCCTTGGAGAGAATCCGGTCGATGACAGCCTGGATTTCTTCAGGACTCATGTCCTGGGCGTCGGAATCGGGTCCGGTGTTCTTCTGCGTGGTCATGGTCTCCTTTAGGGGTTCGGCACTTCCAGAATAGTGCCGATTCGGGTCTTATGGCGCGGAATTCGCGCAGGGCTGATGCCTGGCAAGGCTCTGCCGACGGTCTGGGACCTCCATCCGGAACGGGCTGCGCGGATTGCGTGCACGGATCCCAGGAGGGAGGGGGACGATCTGCTGAGTGTCCAGCGTCAAGAAGCAACGACTGGAACGGACATGCCAAGGCGGAATGGCGCTGCACATGAAGCAGGCCTGCGTCGCGGGCGGTGCCGGCTACTCAAAGATCAAGAACATGGAGATCACACTATCAGACCCCGTCAAGCCCGCGTTGGGCCTGGTTGTCACGGTGCGCGGTTTCCCTTGCCCGCTGCTGGCCACTAATCTGGCAAGCTATGGAGTCTGCTCACTATTTCAGCGCACAGCCCGCGGGGCCGTTCACCCGCAAGTCCCTCACGGTGGAACTGGCCGGCGCGACCCGCCGGCTCCAGACATCGGGCGGCATCTTCAGCCCCGACGGGATCGACAAGGGAACTGCGATCCTGCTCTCCGAGGTTCCACCGCCGGCCCCGCAGGGAAATCTGCTCGACATCGGCTGCGGCTGGGGTCCCATTGCGTTGACGATGGGGCTCATGGCTCCGCACGCGCGCGTCCACGCCGTTGATGTCAACGAGCGCTGCGTCACCTTGACCAACGAGAATGCCGCCCTGCTGGAGCTCGGGAATGTCACAGCTAGCCTGCCCGACGACGTCGACCCCGCCCTGACGTTCGACACTATCTGGTCAAACCCGCCCATCCGCATCGGCAAGGATGAACTCCACAACCTGCTGCTCAAGTGGCTGCCGCGGCTCGCTCCGGGTGGAAACGCCTGGCTTGTGGTGCAGAAAAACCTTGGAGCGGACTCGCTTCAGCGCTGGCTGGCCGATAGCCTCGACGGTTCCTTCTCGGTATCCCGGGAAAGTACGTCGAAATCCTTCCGCGTGCTGCGAATCAGGAAAGCGTCCCGCTAGCGACAATCACGGCCGGGCCGCTGAGCTCAACATGTTCACGGCCGCTTTCTCCCGGGAAGAAGCGCACGCCGACGACGCCGCCCGGCACCTTGACGCGCCACGTGTCGGGAGCGCCTTCCCCGGCCCAGTGGCGGATGGCGACGGCGGCCGCGCAGGCACCGGTGCCGCACGATTGGGTCTCACCGACGCCGCGTTCGTGGACCCGCATGGTGATGTTGCCTACGCCGTCGTGAACGAGGGGCTCCGCGGGAACCACGAATTCGACGTTGGTGCCGTTGGCCGGCTTGGGATCGACGACGGGCGCCTTGAAGAGCTGCGTGGATTTGAGCTCCGAAAGTTCGGCCAACGCCACTACGGTGTGCGGATTGCCCATGCTGACGGAAAGGGCTGGCCGGGCGACTTCCAGTCCGTCGGCGCTGACGAGGGAGTCCATGGCCTTGCTGGTGGCATCCTTGGGGAAAATGAACTCCCAAGGACCCATGTCCACTGCATAGCCGTCAGAGGTCCGCACGATCTTCTTGATGCCGCCGCGCGTCCCGATGGTCAGCGATTCACCGGCGTTGAGGGTGACAAGACCCTGCTCGATCAGGAATTGGACGAAGACCCGGACGCCGTTGCCGCACATCTCAGACAACGAACCGTCGCCGTTCCGGTAATCCATGAACCACTCGGCATCGGAGTCTGCTTCGAGCAGCTGGAGGCCTTCGGGCAGGAATCGCGAAGGGACTGCCCGGATGAGCCCGTCTCCACCGATGCCCAGATGACGGTCACAAAGCGCTGCGACCTGCTCAGGCGAGATCTGGTGCGCGTCTTCGGGGTCCGCGATGAGGACGAAGTCGTTGCCCGTACCGTGCCCCTTGGAGAAAGACAGTCCGTGAAGACCGGAGGCGGGTACGGCACCGCCGGCAGCGGCAGGCTGCGGGGCGGAAAATGCAAGGGTTTCATCCATGGCTCAAGGCTACCTGCACTGGGGGTTGCGCCTAAATCATCGACGCCGGGCTCGCGCAGATTTCTGCGGCTTTGGCCACCAAATCCGGATCCTGCCAGTCAAGCCAGTGGATCCGGGGGTCGGCCCGGAACCAGGTGAGCTGGCGGCGCGCGAATTGCCGGGTGGCCACGATGGTTTCTTCGGCCGCGGTAGCAGTGTCGGACTCGCCGTCGAGGACCCGCAGGAACTGGGCATATCCGAGCGCCCGCGATGCGGTCTTCCCTTGCCGCAGTCCGGCAGCGTCCAGCCGCGCGACCTCTTCAAGAAGTCCCGCGTCGACCATCCCCAGGACGCGCTCGGCCAATCGCTCGCGCAGTACTCCGCGGTCGACGTCGAGCCCTATCTGCACGGCCGGCTGGAAGTACTCGCGCTTCGGCATGAAGGAGCTGAACGGACGCCCCGTGAGCTCGAAGACTTCCAACGCGCGGATGACGCGGCGGGCGTCCTCGAGCCTTCCGGCAGAAACGGGGTCGACGTCTTGCAGTCGCTCCTGGAGGCCTGGAAGACCGGATGTTTCGTGCTCCCGCTCCAACCGCTGCCGTACGCCAGGGTCCGTGCCGGGAAATTCCAGGACATCCAACGCCGCCCGGACGTAAAGGCCGGAACCGCCCACCAGGATGGCACGCTTCCCGCGGCGATGAATATCACGGATGGCGGCGCGGCAGTCGGCCTGGAAAGCGGAGACGCTGGCTTCCTCGGTGACATCCATCGTGTCCAGGAGGTGGTGGGGTACTCCCCTGCGTTCGGCGACGCTGATTTTGGCCGTGCCGATGTCCATTCCGCGGTAGAACTGCATGGCATCGGCGTTGATGACCTCGCCGTCGATCGCAAGGGCGAGTTGGACGGCGAGATCGGACTTGCCGGAACCGGTGGGTCCGACGACGGCGATCACGGGCGGATTCGGATCCGCTGATCCGGCCGGTACTGCTGTCATGTCGGACTAGCCGCGTCGTACAGGGAGCGAGGGCATGCCGAGTGAGACGCCCTTTGGACTGGTGGACCCGGCGCCCGCGGCACCCGGTACCGGAGCGCCGCAGGAATCGGCCTGCGAGCGATCCCAAGCGTCGCCGGCACGGGAGCGCCTCAAGCTGTAGTCCGCCGTCGTCGCCGGATCGGAGACGAGGTGGAAGGCAGCGGCCCCGGTGATCGTCACGGTGACGAAGTCGCCAGGCCGTGGGCTCTCTGCGCCTTCGGGCACGGAGAAGTGGACCAGCCGCTGGTCCTGGGAGCGTCCGGACAGGCGATGCGTCTCCCCGGCCTTGCGTCCGGACTGGGCCGTGACCAGGAGTTCAACCCGGCGTCCGAGCTGTTTCGCGTTCTCCTCGGCCGCGATGCGGTCCTGGAGGGCGGTCAGCCGTTCGTAGCGTTCCTGGACAACGGCCTTGGGGAGCTGTTCCGGAAGGTCCGCGGCCGGGGTGCCCGGGCGCTTGGAGTACTGGAAGGTGAAGGCCGACGCGAAGCGTGACTTCTCGACGACGTCGAGCGTTGCCTGGAAGTCCTCTTCCGTCTCGCCGGGGAAGCCCACGATGATGTCGGTGGTGATCGCGGCGTGGGGAATCTTGTCACGGACCTTGTCCAGGATGCCCAGGAACTTCGTAGAGCGGTACGAGCGGCGCATGTCCTTGAGGACCTTGTCCGAGCCGGACTGGAGAGGCATGTGCAACTGCGGCATGACGTTGGAGGTCTCGGCCATCGCCTCGATGACGTCGTCGGTGAAGGCGGCCGGGTGCGGGCTCGTGAAGCGGACACGCTCGAGGCCCTCGATGCCACCGCAGGCGCGCAGCAGTTTGGAGAAAGCCAAGCGATCCCCGAATTCCACGCCGTAGGAGTTCACGTTCTGGCCGAGCAGGGTGACCTCGACGGCGCCGTCGTCCACCAATGCCTGGATTTCGGCCAGGATCTCGCCGGGACGGCGGTCTTTCTCCTTCCCGCGGAGCGACGGGACGATACAGAAGGTGCAGGTGTTGTTGCAACCGACGGAGATGGACACCCATCCCGAGTACACGGAGTCACGCTTGGTGGGCAAAGTGGATGGGAAGACGTCCAGCGATTCGAGGATTTCCAGCTGCGCCTCGTTGTTGTGGCGGGCCCTGTCCAACAAAGCCGGGAGCGCCCCCACGTTGTGGGTCCCGAACACGGCATCCACCCAGGGAGCCTTGCGCACGATGGTTTCGCGGTCCTTCTGTGCCAGGCATCCGCCCACGGCGATCTGCATGCCCGGATGGGCGGCCTTGACCTGTTTGAGTTCCCCGAGGTTGCCGTAAAGCTTGTTGTCGGCGTTCTCACGGACGGCGCAGGTGTTGAAGACCACGACGTCGGCGACGCCGCCGTCGAAGGGCACGTATCCTGCATCCTCCAGGAGTCCTGCCATGCGCTCGGAGTCATGGACATTCATTTGGCAACCGAAGGTGCGGACCTGGTAGGTGCGCTTCGCCCCGTGCTTGGGTGCGGGCTCGCTAACAGGGGCCGGAACGGGCTGCTGAACGGGGGCTGGTGCTGGTGCTGCGGAAGGGGAACTCACCAATCTAGGGTAGCCCCTCGGACTAGTACCAGTTGAAGCCCATCTCATGCTGCCAGGCGTTGCAGGGGGAACCGTAACGGTCGCGGATATAGCCGAGGCCCCAATCGATCTGGGTCCGGTAGTTGCTGAGCCAGTCGCTGCCTGCCGAATAGTACTTGTCCGGCGGCAATGCCTGCGCAACACCGTAGGCGCCGCTGCTGGGATTGGTCGCATCTGTCATCCAGCTTGATTCCTGGGTCCATAGCAGGGACAGACACTGCATTTGGTCCTGGCCCCAGCCGTAGGCGCCGAGCCGGGAGGACGCATATTGCCGTGCACCTGCGGGGTCGTTGACGACATTTCCTCCGCCACCGCCTCCGAAGCCGCCGCCTCCGCCGCTGCTGATCGGTGGCTGGACGGGTTGCTGGTTACTGGCAGCTGCGGCCGCCGCTGCCGCTGCAGCCGCGTCCGCCTGGCGCTGTGCTGCCTCCCTCTTGGCTTCCTGGGCAGCCTGATAGGCGGCAAGCGCTACCTGGCCTTCCTGGTATTTCTGCGCAACCGCGGCAGAAGTGGAGGTCAAGGACGCGAGCTGCGCGACCATGGTCTTTCGCTGGCCGTCCGTGGCAGCAACGCTGTCTTCCGCGGCGCGCCTGGCAGACTCTGCGGCCTGGGCCTTTGCCGCGGCGTCACTGTCCAACTGCGCCAAGACATCGCGGGCAGCTTGTTCCTGCGCGGTTGCGGCGGCCGATGCCTGGGAAGCGCTCAGGGCATCATCGTGCAGCTTCGCCGTATGATCGAGGACCCTGTTCAGCAAGGCGAAATTTTGAATGTTGTCTGGTGCGATGGCGGCATTCGCGAGGGACCAGGGCCCGGGATCGAAACCGCCAGACTCGTATGCCTTGACAACCAGGGAGGACGTGGCCGTCTTCAATGAATCCGCTTTTGCCTTGGCTTGTTGGGACGCTTCAGCCAGCTTCTGGGTGACTGCCTGCTGGTGCTGCAGCGCGTCATGGGCCTTCGCGTACTCAGTACCCGCCTTGATGGCTGCCGCGCCCAGCTCGCCGGACTTCTGTTGAAGGCCGGCCAATAGCTTGTTGATGCGGTCCACTTCAGCACTTGCGGCAGCTTCATTCCCCTGGGCCTGCTGTACCTCCGCCCAGCTCGGATAGCCCGACGGCGGGGCATCGTCGTCCGCCGAAGCCGGGCCTGCCTGGAGAAGCGACGCGACAAGCAAGGGCACAATGATTGCCGAAAGCCGTAGCGACAACGGATTCATTGGATCTGACCTGCTTCCCGACTCGGAACACTAGTCCAGAACCATAGCCGACGGCCGCCAAGAAGCCACCCAACCCCGCCGCCTGGGACAATACTCACAGGCAGCTCTCAGTTTCCCGGACGACGCCGCCTAGCCGATGTCGCCTGCTTCAGGAGCACCGTGCGCCCCGGCCCGGTGGGACTCCGGCTCCCCTGCCAAGGCTTCGTCCAGGACCTCCCCGACAATCCGGAACGCCGCCGATGGCTGGTAGCCCTTGCGGGCAAGCATCGACGCGAGCCGCCGGGTTTGCTTGTCGCGCTCGGTCCTGTCGGAAAGGTCTGTTCCGGCCCTCAGACGTCGCGCGACCAGCTCCCTGGCCGCGGTCCGCTCGTCGTCATCGCTCACCTGCGCGAGGGCCTTCTCGGCCGTTTCAGCGTCGATGCCTTTGTCCGCCAATTCGCGCCTCAGGGCACCCCGCGCGAGTTTCCTCGACTGGGCGCGTCCGCGGACCCACATCTCGGCGAAATCGGCGTCATCAATGAGCCGGACTTCCTCGAAGCGGTCCAGCACGGCTTCGGCCACGTCTTCCGGCACGTTCCGCTCAGCCAGCTTCCGCGCAAGCTGAAGCCTGCTCTTGGGAGAATTGGTCAGTTGACGGAGCACAATGGCCCGGGCAACCGCCTCCGGATTGGCTTCAGGATCTGCTGCCACGGACGAATCCGTAGACGGACCCCAGGACCGGGAGCGGCCCTGGCGCTTAGCCGTCAACGGCCTTCAGCTTCGGAGATTTCTCGGCTTCGGCAGGCTTGACTACTCCGACCCCAAGCTTCTCCTTGATCAGCCGTTCGAGGTCCGCAGCCAGCTCAGGGTTGTCCCGCAGGAAGCGGCGGGAGTTCTCCATGCCCTGCCCCAGCTGGTCACCGTCATAGGTGAACCATGAACCGGACTTCTTGATGATGCCGTGCTCGACGCCCATGTCGATGATGCCGCCCTCACGGGAAATGCCCTGGCCGTAGATGATGTCGAACTCCGCGATCTTGAAGGGCGGAGCCATCTTGTTTTTGACGATCTTGGCCTTGGTGCGGTTACCTACCGAATCCGCGCCTTCCTTCAGCGTCTGGATGCGTCGGACGTCGATGCGGATGGAGGCATAGAACTTGAGGGCCTTACCACCGGTAGTTGTTTCCGGGGAACCGAAGAAGACGCCGATCTTCTCACGGAGCTGGTTGATGAAGATAGCGGTCGTCTTGGTCTGGCTCAGCCGGCCGGTGATCTTACGCAGGGCCTGGCTCATAAGACGTGCCTGGAGGCCGACGTGGGAGTCGCCCATTTCGCCTTCGATTTCAGCGCGGGGAACCAAGGCGGCGACGGAGTCGATCACGATGACGTCCAAGGAACCTGAGCCGATCAGCATGTCCATGATCTCAAGCGCCTGCTCACCGGTATCCGGCTGCGAAACCAGTAGCGCGTCGGTATCGACACCCAGTTTCGCCGCGTACTCCGGGTCGAGGGCGTGCTCGGCGTCGATGAAGGCTGCGATGCCGCCCTGGCGCTGGGCGTTCGCCACCGCGTGAAGCGCGACGGTGGTCTTACCGGAGGATTCCGGACCGTAGATCTCGACGACACGGCCACGAGGCAAGCCGCCAATGCCAAGAGCGACGTCCAAGGCGATGGAGCCGGTCGGAATGACCTCGATCGGCGCCCGGACTTCGTCCCCAAGGCGCATGACCGAGCCCTTGCCGAATTGCTTGTCGATCTGGGCAAGCGCTGCCTCGAGCGCCTTCTCACGATCCTGATTTGCCGCCATGGTTCACACCTCTGATGCTTTCTCGCTGTGGACTGGCCTGAACGGCCGCTTTCCTATCTCATCCGACGCTAGTACGAGCCGCTGACAATTTTGTGTGCGACTTCGTCTATGTGGAAAACCACAGGGTCCGAATGATGCGAAAAGTGGTCCGCTAGGGTCAATTTTCCTCTGAAAGGAGCATAGCCTCATCCGAACAGATATTCGAACAAATTTGCGGGCGTGTCCGCCAGAAACCGGAAGTCAGAACGTTCCGGACCCTTTGTCCGCGGGCTTCATGTCCCTGCCGAGCCGTCGCTCCGGAGGAACGTCCTGGACGTCGCACAGGGCAAGCCAGACGTCGCGGGGGCTGTAGCCCGCTGCCAAGGCGTCGTCTGCCGTACGGCCGCCGACGCCGGCCAATACAAGGGAGCTGCTGAGGACCCGGGAGTAGCCAGCCCCGAATTCATCGTCCATCAGCCGCCAGAAGTCACTGATCCGCACCAATAGAGTCTCTCACGGGAGCGGACTCTAGAATGGTTGTCATGAGCAACACTCCCGACGACGCGCCAGAGATGGTGGAGGCAGGCGACAACGTCGACGCCGCCCTCCAGCAGGTGGAACACCAGCTGAGCATGTTCTGGCGACGCGCCCGATCGCTGTCCCACCAGTTATCCCGCCAGGTCCATCCCGACATGGAACCAGCCGCATACGGACTGCTGTCGATCATCCGGAAGGAGGGTCCCATCCGCCTGACTGAGCTCGCCTCGTGCATCGGCGTCGGGAAGCCCTCGGTAAGCCGCCAGATCGCGTTCCTCGAGAGCATCGGCATGGTCTACAAGGAAGCCGACCCCCAGGATGGCCGCGCACAATCGATCCGGCTCACCCCCAAGGGCGAAGAAAAGATGCACCAGGTCCAGGACGCGCGCCGGCAGGTATTCCGGGAACGCCTGGGCGAGTGGCCGCTGGAAGAAATCCAGACGCTGGCTGACTACATTGAACGGCTCAACGCGGCCTACGGCGAAGGAATCGGCAAGGACTGACCACGCCAAGCCACAAAAGACCAAAGAAGGAGGGCCTCCAGGTGGAGACCCTCCTTCTTTGCTTCAAGCATGTGCCGTTGTTACGGCGCAACGGATCCCGGCAGCGACGTGCCGGATCGCGCTCCGGCAACTGAGCACCGGAGTCAGGTCCGACTAGCGGGCTCCGGAGAGCATGCCCTGGGTGAAATCGTCGTTCAGTTCGGCGCTGAGCTCGCGGTCGAGATCGCGGCCGTAGCGCTGTGCGAATTCCTGCGGGACGGTGTCCGGAACAGCGACGCCTTCGGCGACGGCAACCCGGTCACTGACCTCGCGGAGCATCCCGGACAACGGAACGTCCAGCGCCGAGCAGATCGAGGACAGCAGCTCTGAGGATGCTTCCTTCTGGCCGCGCTCAACTTCGCTCAGGTAGCCAAGGGAAACGCGGGCGCTGTGCGAGACTTCGCGGAGCGTACGGCCCTGGCGCTGGCGGACATCGCGCAGGACATCACCAATTTCGTGACGCAGTACAACCATCTTGCGCTCCTTCTGTTCGCTCGGTGCCTTCTCGGCCAAGCCCACATCCTTCCAGCGGACAACGCCGTTTACGGATACGGGCTGCTTAACCATCTGTATCGCCTTGCTCCCTCGTGATTCCGGTTCACCTTGCAGGTGCACCGGTTGTTTTCTACATCCTAGGCGCCCCGGCCATTCCGGGGCGACACAATGTAACAACTATTGGGCCGCTGTTTTTGTTCCCGGCTACTTTACGTGCGGTAGGTCGGCAAGGACAAGGCACTCAAACAAGCGCTCCAGTGCGGCCGTCGTTGCCTGCGCACGGATGCTTGGCCGATCTCCCCGAAAGGAGTAGGCATGCGCCACGGCTCCGCCCGACGTGGCGACGCCAATGAAGACGGTGCCAACCGCCTTTCCGTCGTGCGGCAACGGCCCCGCAACCCCTGTGGTGGAGACCCCGACGTCGGCCCCGCACGCGCGCCTGGCGCCGTCGGCCATAGCCGCGGCCACCTCGGCGTCGACGGATCCGACCGCGGAAAGCAGCTCCTCGGACACCCCAAGGATTCCGGCCTTGACCGCATTCTGATAGGCAACGACCCCGCCCTGGAGCATGCCTGACGCGCCGGGAGTATCAGCGAGGGTGGCGGCAACCATCCCGGCTGTCAGGGATTCCGCGGTAGCCACTGTGACGCCCCGCTCGATGGCGAGGGCGACAGTAGAAGCGGCCACCTCATCCGCGGTAGGGCTCATGCGCGCCTTCCGGCCGAGCGAAGCTTTGCGGCTTCGATCACGTATTCGACGCCGGTCCACACTGTGATGACGAGAGCGACGATCATGACCCAGAAGGCCACGCTGACAAGCCACGGCGCGAAAGAATTCAGCGGCAGGATGTAGAGGAAGATCGCGACAGTCTGGACGGCGGTCTTGAGCTTGCCGCCACGCGACGCCGGCATCACCCCATAGCGGATGACAAAGAAGCGCAAGGCGGTGATGCCCCATTCGCGCACGAGGATGAGGATGGTGATCCACCACGGCAGCTCCCCCAGCGCCGAGAGGAGAACGAGTGCCGATCCGATCAGCAACTTGTCGGCAATGGGGTCCGCGATCTTGCCGAAGTTGGTGACGAGGTTGCGGCTCCGGGCGATGTCGCCGTCGAGCTTGTCTGTATAGATTGCCACGGCGAAGGCCACTACGGCGGCCCAGCGCCAGATGCCGTGCTGGCTGTTGTCCTCCAGAAGGAACCAAACGAAGAACGGGACCAGGACAATCCGGAGCATCGTCAGGATGTTGGGCAGGTTCCAGATATCGGAGCTGCTGGAACCGGCTTTGCTGCCGTCGGATGTAGTCACCCCTCTAGGCTACCGTCCGGCCAGTGACCAGGCGTCTTCGCCGCCGTCGTCCTCGTCATCGATGCCATCTGCTCCGTCGTGGTATTCCGTGACTTGCTTGCGGCGTTCGAGATCGGCGGCCACAAGGTCCTCTGCGTAGCCTCCGACGGCGATATTCGCGTTCGCATTCTCGCTCAGGGCCGCCGTGTGCGCGTCGGGCGCAACCGGAGCCTCCTGGCCCTTCATGGCCGCCAGTACGGGAGCGAGGTCGTCCGGCTTGACCAGGACATCGCGGGCCTTGGAGCCCTCGGACGGACCCACGACGCCGCGCGACTCCAGCAGGTCCATGAGGCGGCCGGCCTTGGCGAAGCCGACGCGGAGCTTGCGCTGCAGCATCGATGTGGAGCCGAACTGGGTGGTGACCACGAGTTCGGTCGCCTGAAGCAGGACCTCGAGATCGTCCCCGATGTCGTCGTCGATCTGCTTCTTCTGCGCCTCGGGCGCCACGTCGTCACGGTAGACGGCCTTAAGTTGGCCCTTGACGTGCTCCACCACGCGGTGGATTTCAGACTCGGTGACCCAGGCGCCCTGCACGCGCATCGCCTTGGAGGCACCCATCGGCAAGAAGAGCGCGTCACCCTGGCCAATGAGTTTTTCCGCGCCCGGTTGGTCCAGGACCACGCGGGAGTCGGTGACAGATGACGTGGCGAACGCCATGCGCGAGGGAACGTTCGCCTTGATCAGGCCGGTGACGACGTCGACCGAGGGACGCTGGGTGGCCAGGACCAGGTGGATGCCGGCAGCACGGGCGAGCTGGGTGATGCGGACAATCGAGTCTTCGACATCGCGCGGGGCCACCATCATGAGGTCGGCGAGCTCGTCCACGATCACCAGCAAATAAGGGTAGGGCTTGATGACGCGCTTGGAGTCGACCGGCGGAACAACTTTGCCTGCGCGGACGGCCTTGTTGAAGTCGTCGATGTGCTTGAAGCCATAGTTGGCGAGGTCGTCGTAGCGGGCGTCCATTTCACGCACCACCCACTGAAGCGCCTCGGCCGCCTTCTTGGGGTTGGTAATGATGGGCGTGATGAGGTGCGGAACACCCTCGTAAGCGGTCAGTTCGACGCGCTTGGGGTCCACCATGACCATGCGGACCTCATCCGGCGTCGCGCGCATCAGGATCGACGTGATCATCGAGTTCACGAACGACGACTTACCGGCACCCGTAGCACCGGCCACGAGCAAGTGCGGCATCTTGGCGAGGTTCGCGACGACATAGCCGCCCTCGACGTCCTTGCCGACGCCCATCACCATGGGGTGGTCGGTCCGCCGCGCGTTCTGGCTGCGCAGGACATCGCCGAGGGAAACGGTCTCGCGGTCCGTGTTGGGGATCTCGATGCCGATGGCCGACTTGCCGGGGATGGGGCTGAGGATACGTACGTCGCTCGACGCCACGGCGTAGGAGATGTTCTTGGACAACGCCGTGACGCGCTCCACTTTGGTGCCGGAGGCAAGTTCGATCTCGTAACGGGTCACGGTGGGGCCTCGGCTGAAGCCGGTGACGGTAGCGTCCACGTTGAACTGTTGCAGGGTGTCCGTGAGGGCGGCCACGACGGCGTCGTTCGCTTCCGTGCGCTCCTTCGGAATGGAACCCGGGGTCAGGTTGTCCGAGGACGGCAGCGTGTAGGTGACGTCGCCCGCAAGCGAAAGTTGTTCGGTGCGCTGCGGGATCGGCGTCGGGGGCGGGGGCGGGCCGACCGGTGCCGCAGGCACGATGACCGGGGGGACGGCGGCGGTCGGCGTGACCAGGGGAATGGCTTCGGTGGCGTTGTCCGCAACGGGCTTCGGGCTTCCGAGTCCCTGTGCACTTCCAAGACCTTGCGCGGCTTTGATCTTCTCGACGGCGATTTCGGCCTGGGTCGGTCGGCGTACCCCTGGCGGCACGGATGGCCCGCCCTTTGCGGGAGCGGCATCGTCGTCGACGATTGCGTGTTCGAAGGCCTCGTCGCCGACATAGCCCTCAAGCGTGGGGTCGTCGTCGTGGTCCTTGCCGAAGAAGCGCTTTCGGCGCTTCTTCTTCGGTTCAACCGCCACCTCGTTTTCGTATAGATAGCTGCGGTCATGGGAATCGGCACGTTGCGCGTCGGCATCCAGCAGGTCGACGCCCATGAGGTGCTCGTAGGCGTCATGGATACGCCGGGGAATGGCGCCGAAGGGCGTGGCCGTGAGAATCAGGAGGGAGACGAACGCCAAAGCACCGTAGACCATGACGGGGACCACGGGGTGGATGGCGGCAAGAGGCGACGCCGCGAGGAAGCCGAGCATCCCGCCCGCGCGCCGGAGGCCCTCGAAGCCATCGGCGACAGTCGGCTGGCCCCCGATAATGTGGGCCAGTCCGGTGCCGGCGAACGTCATGATCAGGAAGCCGATGCCCACGCGGTTGTTCCCACGGCTGTCCCACGGCTGCCGGAAGAGCCGGAAAGCGCAGACGAAAAGCATGAGCGGAAGAAGCAGGGATACCCAGCCGAAGGTTCCATTCACGACGCTGAAGACAACATCCGGGAACCAGCCCTTGAAGCCCCACCAGGCGAAGGTAGCTATGAAGACACCGAGCGCCAGATTGAAAAGCGCGGCGCCGTCCCGGCGGTCCAGGGGATCAAGGTCACTGACGTCGTGGCCGATCCGGCGGATGCCCGCACCCACCACGTGCCCGATTCCCAGCCAGACACCGGCCAGCGCGCGCAGGATCCACGGCTGTTGGGGTTCGACGACGGCGGCCTGCTTGCCGCGGGCCGTGCCCGTGCCGCTCCTGCCGGTCTTGGCCGGGGTCCGGCTGCTGCCCGAGCCGCCGGTTTTGCTATTGGAGCTGCCTCTAGGCGCGGAGGTAGTACGAGTCGCCATATCGGCCACGCTACCCCAACCCGTCCGGAAACCCGCGGATTTCAGGGGCGCGGAGGAACCATGTTGCCCCTGTTGAACAATCTACGGACCCGGTTTTGCGGCGAGCCGGTCCTGAAACGCGAACGGCCCGGTTCATTTGAACCGGGCCGTTCGGAGCCTGACTAGGCCTCCAAAACCAACGGGATGATCATGGGGCGCCGGCGAAGCTTGCGGTTGACCCACGTGCCGATCACACGACGCACCACTTGCTGGAGTTGGTGGGTGGTGTGGTCCGCGTGGTGGAGCACTGCGTCTTCAAGGGCCGCGTTGATCTTGGGGATGATCTCGTCAAAGACGGAATCATCTTCGGCCACGCCGCGGGCGTGGATTTCCGGGCCCGAGACGATCTTGCCTGTGGTCCGGTTGATCACGGTGATAACGGAGATGAAGCCCTCGTCGCCGAGGATCCTGCGGTCCTTGAGGTCGGCGTCGGTGATTTCACCCACGCTGGAGCCGTCCACATAGACGAAGCCCACTTCCACCTGGCCCACCACATTGGCTTTGTGGTCCCTGACGTCAATGACGGTGCCGTTGTCGCTGAGGATGACGCGGTCCGAGGGCACGCCGGACTCTTCCGCCAGGTTGCCATTGGCGATGAGGTGCCGGGTTTCGCCGTGCACAGGCATCGCGTTCAAGGGCTTGAGGATGTTGTAGCAGTAGAGCAGTTCGCCCGCCGCGGCGTGGCCGGAGACGTGCACTTTGGCGTTGCCCTTGTGGACGACGTCGGCGCCGAGCTTGAGCAGCCCGTTGATGATCCGGTAGACCGCGTTCTCGTTGCCCGGGATGAGGCTCGAGGCCAGAATGACGGTATCGCCCTGGCCGACCACCACGCGGTGGTCTCCGTTGGCCATCCGGGACAGCGCTGCCATGGGCTCGCCCTGCGAGCCCGTGGACATCAGGACCACGCGGTGGTCCGGAAGGTTGTCGATGTTCTTGATGTCCACCAGGATTCCTGGCGGGACGTCAAGGTAGCCCAGTTTCGCGGCGATAGCCATGTTGCGCACCATGGAACGGCCCACGAAGGCGACATTGCGGCCATGCTTGGCGGCGGCGTCAAGCACCTGCTGGACGCGGTGCACGTGCGAGGAGAAGGACGCGACGATGATGCGCTTCTTGGCCTGGCCGAACAAGCGGTCCAGGGTGGGACCGATTTCCTTTTCCGCCGTGGTGAAACCGGGGACATCCGCGTTGGTGGAGTCGGCCATGAACAGGTCCACCCCTTCTTCGCCCAGGCGGGCGAAGTGGCGCAGGTCCGTGATGCGGCCGTCGAGGGGCAACTGGTCCATCTTGAAGTCGCCCGTGTGCAGCACGTTGCCGCCGGCGGTGCGGATGAAGACGGCCAAGGCGTCCGGAATGGAGTGGTTGACGGCAACGAATTCGCATTCGAAGGGGCCGAACTGCTCCACTTCTCCTTCGGCGACCGTGAGCGTGTACGGCTTGATCCGGTGTTCCTGGAGCTTGGCCTCAACGAGGGCAAGCGTCAGCTGGGAGCCGACCAACGGCAGGTCCGGACGCAGGCGCAGAAGGTACGGCACAGCACCGATGTGGTCTTCGTGGCCGTGCGTCAGGACGATGGCAACGACGTCGTCCAGCCTGTCCTCGATGTACGAGAAATCGGGCAGGATCAGGTCAACACCCGGCTGGGTCTCTTCAGGGAAGAGCACGCCGCAGTCAACTACCAGCAGCTTGCCGTTGATTTCGAAAACGGCCATGTTGCGGCCGATCTCCCCCAGCCCGCCAAGGGGCACAATCCGGAGTGTTCCCTGCGGAAGTTTGGGCGGGGTGACAAGTCCGGGAAGGGCGGTTTGGGTCATAATGCGCTACTTTCCGGCGGAATCCTTCTAGACAGTGAAGTCCATTCCAGCTTCCGCCAAGTCCTCGCGGATGATTGCGATCTCGGCGGCGTCCGGCTCCACGAGGGGCAAACGGACAACCGAGTTGGGCAGGACTCCCTGCCATTTAAGAATTTGTTTGGCGGCGACGGCGCCTTGGACCCGGGTCATGGTTGCACGGATCACGGGCTCGAGTTCGAAGTTGATCTTGCGTGCAGTGCCAAGGTCGTTCGAGTTGATGGCGTCGATCAGCTCACGGAAACGGCGGGTGGCAACGTGGGTGGTGACGCCAATCAGGCCGACCGCACCCATGGCCATCCACTGGAGGGTCAAGCCGTCGTCCCCCGAGTAGAAGAGGAGGTCGGTTTCCGCCATGACCCTGGTGGCCGCGGCGAAGTCGGCTTTGGCATCCTTGACCGCAACGATGTTGGGGTGGGCGGCCAGGCCGATCATGGTCTCCGGCGTGATCTGAATGGAGGAACGCCCGGGAATGTCATAGAGCATGACAGGGAGCTCGGTGGCGGACGCAATGGCCTCGAAGTGGGCCCGGACTCCGGCTTGGCTCGGCTTGTTGTAGTACGGGGTGACAATCAGGAGTCCGTCGACGCCGAGCTTCGCGGCTTCCTGGGAGAGGTGCACCGAGTGCGCGGTGTCATTGGTTCCCGTTCCAGCGATGATTGCCGCGCGACCGCCCACGGCTTCCTTCACGGCGCGGAACATGCCGAGGTTTTCCTCATCGGTGAGGGTGGACGTCTCGCCGGTTGTTCCGGTGACGACCAAGCCATCGCAGCCGTCGTCGACAAGTTTGACTGCCAGTTCCGCTGCCTGCTTGTAGTCGACTTCGCCATCCTTGGTGAACGGGGTGACCATGGCGGTCAGAAGGGTACCGAGAGCAGGAACGTTCGCACGAGAGTCAGACATATGAAAAACGTTACCCTGTCAGCTGCGGGTTAGGAGAATGGGGCCCGCGTGATTGTCGTCAAATTCGGCGAAATGGGAGCAAGGCCTCAGGCTGAAGCGTCGCTATGGCGCCCGGGCTTCGCTGGCGCCTCCGACGAGCAATACCGGGCAACCGCAGACTCCCGCAAGCGGTCCGCCCACGCCCCGAGTCGTTGGGCTGCCCGCACATAGTCGAACAATTCAACAGGGGTCAACGATTCGAGGTCAGTCTCCGCGAGCCGTCTGGCGAGTTCGGCGCCCGGCTGCTGTTCGGCCAGAACGGTTCCCTCGTGCCGCCACTGCACATCTTCGGGAGGCTCGCCCGCCACTAGCTGCCGGAAGAGGAAATCGACGACGCCCGGGCTCATCGCCTTCATGGGCCCGTCCAGGCCGTGGGGATAGCCGTTCGGCAGCTTCGAAGGATCGTTCATGCAGCCATGGTATTCGAACATATATTCGAATACAAGGTGTTTCCTTCGAGGCGACAGCCGCTACCCCTCCGCTGCGGTGGGCTCAGCGCGGAAGAGGCGCACGGCGTCGCGCATGGATTCCCTCGCGCGCTTGCGGTCGCCGGCGGCGTCGTAGGCGCAGCTGAGCCGGAACCAGGAACGCCAGTCCTCGGGGGCGGCCTCGGCCTCCACGCGGTACTTCTCAAACTCGGCGTCCGCGGCGGCACGCACGATGCGGCCTCCCGGTGTGCGGGGCAGGTTGTCCACCGGCAGCCCGCCTTCGGCTTCGAGCACCTTCGCCATCTTCTCCGTGCGTGCACCGAACACCAGCTCGCGGATCAATGCCCACGCCCCGATGAGGGGAAGCACCAGGTAGGCAGCGCCGATTCCCTTGGCGACCAGGTTCGCGTCACTGAGCAGCAGGATCGAGCGTTCGAAGGTGACCACGAGGTAGAGAACCAACAACAGGGTGACGGCACCCACCCAGATCTTGGTGCGGTTCTCCTTGAATGCGTTCCAGAGCGAGCCCATGCGCCTACAGCCCCAGATCCAGATAGCCGTCCAGGCCGA
This sequence comes from Arthrobacter sp. 2RAF6, assembly GCF_052115205.1. Lineage (NCBI taxonomy): Bacteria > Bacillati > Actinomycetota > Actinomycetes > Micrococcales > Micrococcaceae > Arthrobacter > Arthrobacter sp. 2RAF6. The sequence goes on from NZ_JBFRGF010000041.1 coordinate 37,026, forward strand.
CTGTCAGCCCGGGGTGGGACGCCACATTGCGCAGTCCCAGCAACACACCGGGCATGAAGGACGCCCGGTCGAAGGAATCGTGGCGGATGGTAAGTTGCTCACCCGGCCCGCCGAGGAGCACTTCCTGATGTGCCACGAGTCCACGCAAGCGGACGCTGTGGACTCGGACACCGTCTACGTCGCAACCGCGGGCACCGTCAAGGGCGCTGTTCGTGGCATCCGGGCTTGCCGGGACTCCGGCTTCTTCGCGGGCTGCGGCAATGAGCTGGGCAGTGCGGACGGCTGTGCCCGAGGGAGCGTCCACCTTGTTCGGGTGGTGCAGCTCGATGATCTCCACCGATTCGAAATACTTGGAGGCCTTGGCGGCAAAGGCCGAGGCGAGGACGGAGCCGAGGGCGAAGTTGGGGGCGATAAGGACGCCTGCCTCCGGATTCGCCGCAAGCAAGCCGCGCAAGTCCGCGAGCCGCGCGGCGTCCCAACCGGTGGTGCCGACAACTGCATGCATGCCGTGTTCGACGGCGAAGCGGACGTTCGCTTCGGTGCTGTCCGGTACGGTCAGGTCGACGACATACTTGGCGCCGGCGTCGAGCAGGGTATCAAGGGAATCGCCGCGGCCGAGCGCCGCGACGAGCTTCATGTCGGAGGCTGCCTCCACCGCTTTGACGGCTTCGATACCCATGCGGCCCTGGGCGCCCAGAACGGCGACAGCAAGTTGTTCGGTCATGCCCTTAACCCTACCGGGCGGCGCGCACCGGAATTACCCCGCACGGGATGGTGGCTGCCCCCAACGTGGGGTCGCGGGAACGGTGCGGGTTCGCCCGAACGCTCCGGCGAACCGGCACCGTTCCGGCGATTTTGACGGGAAGCGAGCTACTCACCGGCCCCGACCCACTCGATCGTGCCGTCGCTGAAGAACTGTTCCTTCCAGATGGGCACTTGCGCTTTGATCCTGTCCACAAGCTCCGAGCACACTGCGAAGGCTTGTCCGCGGTGTGCGGCGGCAACGGCGCAGACGAGCGCAGGTTCGCCAATCTCCAGCAGGCCGATCCTGTGTGCTGCCCAGATGCGGACAGGCTGGGCAGCCTCCCCCGAGTGCTCCGCCACGAGTTTCGCGACGACGTCGGCCATGACTTGGTGCGCGGTGGGGTGGGCGCTGTAGCTGAGCCTGTCGACAGGTTTGCCTCCGTCGTGGTTCCGGACCACACCGCTGAAGCTCACTACCGCTCCCGCGGTGTCCGATTCCACGGCTGCTATGGCCTGGTCCACGGAAATCGGTTCCGCGCTGAGGATCGCGCTGACGACTTCGAAGTCGGTTTCAGTGGTCATGACTTCCCTCCAATTGATCGCAAAGGTGGGCGATGACGGGATCAAGGACCGCAAGGCCGTCCATCACGCCCTTCGGCGAACCCGGCAGGTTCACGATGAACGTCTTGCCGGCTGTACCGGCATGGCCCCGGCTCAGCATCGCCATGGGGGTCTTGGCGGCCCCTGCGCGGCGGATGCCCTCCATGAGCCCCGGTATTTCGCGGTCCAACAAAGGCAGGGTGACTTCCGGAGTACGGTCATCGGGGCTCAGCCCGGTGCCGCCGCTGGTAATGACGACGGCGGGGTCCTGGGTCAGCAGCGCACGGATGGCGGCACCGACCGGCTCACCGTCCGGGACCACCATGACGGGGAAGGTCTCGTAGCCGTGTTCGACCAGCCAGTCCAGGATCACGGGGCCGCTCTTGTCCTCGTAGATTCCGGCCGCGGCCCGGTTGGACGCGATGACGACGCCGGCCTTCCGCGGGCCACGGCGGGGTTCGCACGCGTTCATGCGCGTTCTCCTTCGCCGGGCGCGCCCGGCGAGGCTGGAAGGGCCCAGTCGCCGCTCTTTCCGCCGCTCTTGGCCAGCACCTGGATGCCGCTGATGACGGCGTGCTTATCCACTGCCTTGATCATGTCGTAGACGCTCAAGGCAGCCACGGAGGCCGCAGTCAAGGCTTCCATCTCCACGCCCGTGACGCCCTTGGTCTTCACCGTTGCCAAGACGACCACCGTGTCCGGGCCGAGTTCGAAGTCCACCGTGACCTTCGAAATCGGCAGCGGGTGGCACAGCGGGATGAGTTCGGGCGTCTTCTTGGCTGCCATGATGCCGGCAACGCGCGCCACCGCAAGGGCGTCGCCTTTCGGAAGCTCACCGGCGCCGAGCAGGGTGAGCACCTCGGAGGTGCTGTGGACGGTAGCGGTGGCGGTCGCCTCCCGCGTGGTCACGGCCTTTTCGGAAACATCGACCATTTGGGCTGTACCATCCTGGCGCAAATGCGTAAGGGCGCCGCCATCCTGGCGCAAATGCGTGAGGGCGCCGCCATCCTGGCGCAAATGCGTAAGGGCGCCGCCATCCTGGCGCAAGTTGGTGGGGCCGCCGACGATGCTTGCGGGGTCTGGAGTGTCATTCACAACATCCATACTTCCACTTCCGCCCCGGCGTCGAGTTCCGTGACGGCTGCAGGAACCTGGACCAGCGCGTTCGAGTTGGCGAGCGCATGGATGAGATGGGAGCCGGGGCCACCTTCAAGCCTGACCGTTCCCCCCGGAAGAAGCGTGCCTCGGCGGACCTGGTGCTTACCGGCGGGCGAGGTCAACGACTCCGCAAGGCGCGCCTGCAGGCTCGGACGCAAGGCGGGGCTTCCAACCACGGCGGCGAGCGCCGGGCGAAGGAACATTTCGAAGGACACGAGGCAGCTCACCGGGTTGCCCGGGAATCCCAGGAAGGGCACGCCGTCGAACGTTCCGATCCCCTGGGGGCCGCCGGGTTGCATGGCCACAGACACGAATTCAACGGGCTGGCCTGCCATGGCCTGCCGGACCACTTCGTAGGCGCCCTTGCTGACACCCCCGGTGCTGACGATGAGATCGATGGTTCCGCTCCGGCTGCGGAGGAGCGCCAGCAGTGCGGCGGGATCGTCGCCGCTGATTCCCGTCCGCGTGACATGGAGGCCGGACTGCAGCATGGCGGCTTCGAGCAGGGTTCCGTTGGAATCGTAGATCTTTCCTTCCGGCAGAGACGTACCGGGTTCCACGACTTCATCGCCGGTGGTCACCAAAAGGACGCGTACGGGCTTCCGGACCTCGACGGCGGTCATGCCCAAGGCGGCGAGCAGCCCTAATTGCCCGGGACCGAGCGAGGTTCCAGCGCGCAACGCAACGGTTCCCTCGGTGATGTCGCTCCCGGCGTCGCGGACGAACGTCCCCGGCTCCGTTGTGGGAAGACGGACGGTTGCTGCCACACCGGGGGCGGGAAAGACATCAGGCACTGCCTGTTCGATCGGCACGACGGCGTCGGCACCCTCAGGCATCATGGCGCCGGTCATGATCGGGGCTGCTGTGCCGGGCATGAGTCGGAGCGGTGCCGCCCCGGCAGGGACAGGATCCACTACCGTCAGCTCCGCACCGGCGTCGCTCCCTGCGTGGGGGGTGAGGTCCGCTGCCCGGACGGCAAAACCGTCCATCTGGGAGTTCGCGAAGGGCGGCAAGCTGAGCGGGGCCAGGACGTCGGCGGCAAGTACCCGGCCGAGCGCCCCCATCAACGGGAGCTCTTCGGTGCCCTCTTTGTGTGCGAGGCCGGACAGCAGCTCCTGGACGGCTTGGCGGTGGGCTGCGACGGATCGTGCCACGAGGGTTCCTCCCGGGTTGTTTCGCTCAGACCTACACAGCCTAATGTCAGTTGGCGGAGACGTGGATGGTGTGGAACCCCGTGGCGCCGTCCGGGGCTACGGGAGTTTGGGCCTCGGGCTGCGGCGTACCCGTGGCATCGGTGGCACGGACTTGGATCTCATGGTTTCCCGGGCCCAGGTCAAGGCCCAGCTGCCATTGGTACCAGGTGTCCGAGGAGATCCCCGCAGCGAGCTTGGCTTCGTGCCAGCTTCCGCGGTCGACGCGCAACTCAACCCGGGAGACGCCGCGGTGTTGAGCCCAGGCGACGCCGCCAAACTGGGTTGTTCCGGCTTTGACCGAGCGGCCGTCCCGGGGCACGTCGATGCGGGACTGCGTCTTGATGGGACCGTGGTCGCTCCATCCACGCGGAACCCAGTAGCCCTGGTCGTCAGCGAAGCGGGTGACCTTCAGTTCCGTCAGCCATTTGGTGGCCGAAACATATCCATAGAGGCCCGGGACGACCATCCGGACGGGGAAGCCGTGCTCCAGCGGCAACGGTTCGCCGTTCATTCCGACGGCGAGGATCGCGTCGCGATTATCGGTGAGCGCTTCGAGAGGGGTCCCGGCAGTCCAGCCGTCAGTGCTGCGGGACAGCACCATATCCGCCCCGGGCTTGGGTCCGGCCATGGCGAGGAGTTCGCGGACCGGCCAACCCAGCCAAAGGGCGTTGCCGATCAGGTCTCCGCCGACTTCGTTGGACACGCAAGCGATGGTCACGTAGCGCTCGATCATCGGCTTGGTCAGCAGCGTGGCGAAATCCAACTGGACTTCGCGTTCAACCAAACCGGTCACCTTGAGGGTCCAGTCCGGCGGATTCACGGCTGGCGGGATGAGCGCCGTGTCGATCCGGTAGAAGTCGGGGTTCGGCGTGACGAGCGGCTGCAGACCCGCCAAGGTGAGTGCAGCGCCGTCGGGAACCTTCTGCGGAGGAGTCACCGGGGCGGGAAGGGCCACCCCGCGGCGGAAATCGGATGCCACCGTTCCGGCCCTGCGCACCACCGTCGTCACGATCCCTACGACGACCGCTGCGATCGCGGTTCCACCCAGCAGTTGCATAAAGCTTCTGCGGGCCAATGGCATGTCGGCTGCTTCGGGCACGGGTCGCCAGGTTTCGAGCCGCTGGATCAGGAGCCGGAGGAAAAGCATGGTGACAACTGTGGCAACGACAGGGGCGATGGCCGCTGTGGGCGCAGCTTGGGCACGGGTCAGCACCGCAGCCAGCCCGGCCGCTCCGGCGAGCAAGGCAAGCACCAGCCCCGCTCCTTTTCGCCGATACTCCAGGAGGCCGGCGACCGCGGCGAGGACCAGTGTCACCAGGGCGATGCTGACGATCAAGGCAAGTTTGTCGGCGGTGCCGAAAAGGTTGACGGCCAGTTCCTTGGCCCAACCCGGCACGGCGTCGATCACCACACCGCCCAATGCGGTGACGGGCGAGACGGACGGGCTCAGGAACCCGGCCAGCAACTCGCCGGCCGCCACCCCGAGTCCGATGGCCACCACGCCGCACGCCGCCGCCCATCGGGCCGCCGTCCTGGTACTGGTTTTCTTCGAAGTGGTCCTGCTCATGATGTGCCTGCCTGTTCGGGGCTCTCTGCCGGAATGGTGTCCGCGGGAACTGTCTGTGTCGGAAATACTTTGGTGCGGGATGGGGTTGCCTGTGCACCCGAGGGAAGGCGGAGCGTGAAACGGCAGCCCTCCCCCGTATTCGCCACCGTGACAGCGCCGCCATGCGCCTTCACGATGCCCGCCACCATGCTGAGTCCCACGCCTGCCCCGCTGTATCGCGGCGGACCCCCTTCGACCGGGGTTCCCGCTCCCCGGGAACGGTCCTTTTGCCAACCGGTCTCGAAAACGTGGGCGAGATCCTCGTCGTCGATGCCGCCGCAGCTGTCCACGACGTCGACGACGGCGTCGCTTCCGTCGCGTCCGACGCGAACCAGGACCCCGCCGTCGGGCCGGCTGTAGATAATCGCGTTGAGCAGCACGTTCCGGACGGCCCTTCCCAGGCTGGGGCCGTCAGCGACGGCCATGCACTCGCGGTCGCCGCCGCCGTCGAGCCGGATGCCGCGCTGGGCGGCGAGCGGCGCGAGATCGGCGATGGCGTCGCTCACGAGGTCGTAGAGGTCCAGTGATTCTGCGCTCAGCCGGAGCGTTCCGGCCTGGATTTTGGACAATTCCAGGAGGTCGTTGACCATGACCGCCATCTGGTCCGTCTGGGCGATGATCTTGCGGTAATACTCGGGGACGTCGGAGGCCATGCCGTCTTCCAGCGCTTCGGCCATGGCCCGCATGCTGGCCAAGGGGGTCCGGAGGTCGTGCGAGATCCAAGAGACCAGTTCGCGGCGGGCCGTTTCGACGGCGGCTTCCCGTCGCCGGGATTCCTCCAGTTTGATGCTGCTCGCTTCGAGTTCCTGGGCAAGCTGGGCAAGCTCGGAGTTCATTGCCGGTCCGGCCCGCCGCGAGGCTGATTGTGGCAGGAACGAGCCATCGAGGGCTTCTCCGCTGCCAAGGCGTCGCGTTGCTGCCACGAGCCGGATGGCGTTGCGGGACACCCCGGCCCCGAGGACCAGGGAAATCGCGATCGCCACGGCCGAGGCCACCCCAAGGATGTACCACATGACTTCGAGGTCCAGGGCGGAGATAAACATCGCATTGAAGGCGCTCACCATCCCTGCCACGAGGACGGCAACGGTGGCCACCACCACGAGGCAGATCTGGACCAGGATCGACGCTCCGCGCAGGAAACGCAGCAAGGCAAGGGTCAAGGCACCGATGAGGACAGCCCACAGCAGCATCCAGCCCAGGATCGTGAACATTTCAGCTGGCTGCATGTCCACCTTCCTTCGCGTCAAAGCGGTAGCCGACTCCCCAGACCGTCTTGAGCAGCACCGGGGTGGTGGGGTTGTCCTCGATCTTTTCGCGCAAGCGGCGGACGTGGACCGTCACGGTGGACAAATCCCCGAAGTCCCAGCCCCAGACTGCCTTGATGAGATCCTCGCGGCTGAAGACTTGGTTGGGCCGACGGAGCAGGAACGCCAGCAGATCGAACTCACGCACCGTAAGCATGAGGGGTTTGCCATCCTGGAGCACTGTGCGCGAGGCCGGATCCAATGCGAACCCGGCGAGCTCCACGGGAGGTTCCGGGCTGAATTCCCGGATGCTCCGGCGCAACACGGACTTCACCCGGAGGACCAGCTCGCGGGGTGAGAAGGGCTTGGTGACGTAGTCGTCCGCTCCGGTTTCCAGGCCCAGGATGCGGTCGTCTTCCGTGCCAAGGGCGGTGACCATGATGATCGGAACGCTCATGGCCAGGCGCAGCCTGCGGCACACTTCCACGCCGTCGAGTCCGGGCAGCATCCGGTCCAGGATGACAAGGTCGGGCCGCCTGGCGGCCGCGAGGCTCAGCGCCGTGAAGCCGTCGCCCGCGAGATCGACCTGGAAACCTGCCTGGACCAGGTAGTCCCGGACGACGTCGGCGATGGTCTGTTCGTCTTCGACCAGAAGAATGCGGCGATTGCCTAGTTCGGCAGCGTGCGGGCCGGGCTGCATGTTCACACCTTCAGCATAGATTCGCATGGTGCCCGCGGTATGTGTTCCTGGCGCCGCCGGGCCAACCGTATGCATTCCGTAAGAAGTTACGTCTTGCATCGCCTCCAAAGGGAGCGGACGACGAACATGACCGGTGGGCGATATCACGCTCGGGCCCTGCCTGGCGTAGCCTGAACCCATGAGTGTTCAGCTAGGCATGCCGTTGCCCCCACCGGGCGATGGGACGGGAAGCAGCGTGTCTGCGCCTCCGCCGCGCCCTGCCGGCACTCCCCCGGGCCTGTTCGACCGTTACGGACGCCGGGCCACCGATATGCGCTTGTCCCTGACAGACAAATGCAATCTCCGCTGCACGTACTGCATGCCGGCCGAGGGCCTTGAGTGGTTGTCCAAACAGGCCGTCATGACCGCCGCCGAGATTGTCCGGCTGGTGCGGATCGGCGTCGAGCAACTCGGGGTCCGCGAACTTCGCCTCACGGGAGGCGAGCCCTTGGTGCGTGCCGACCTGGTGGACATCATCGCCGCCCTCCGCGAGGCGCACCCCGACCTGCCGATCTCCATGACCACCAACGGCGTCGGACTCGACAAGAAAGC